>CAYXQZ010000023.1:0-2285 GCA_964466415.1 uncultured Paludibacter sp. | reverse complement strand
TAATTTTATTATAACTAAATAAACAAGTATCCGTATGAAAAGTATTAAAGGAACACAAACCGAAAAGCATCTATTGATGTCGTTTGCAGGCGAAAGCCAAGCACGTATGCGTTACACTATGTTCGCATCAACTGCTAAAAAAGAAGGTTTTGAACAAATTGCTGCTATTTTTTTAGAAACAGCAGAACAAGAAAAGGAACATGCTAAAAAATTCTTCAGTTACCTCGAAGGTGGTCCGTTGGAAATTACAGCCACTTATCCAGCAGGTATTGTAGGCACTACTGCCGAAAACTTAAAAGCGTCGGCCGAAGGTGAAAATGAAGAATGGACAGATGCTTATCCGCATTTTGCAGACGTAGCCGAAGCCGAAGGCTTTCCGGTAATTGCTGCTACTTTTCGTAAAATTGCTGCTGTAGAAGCAGAGCACGAAAAACGTTATTTACGTTTGATGGAAAAAGTTGTTTCTGGAACAGTTTTCGCTCGCGAAGAAGAAATTGTATGGCAATGCCGTAATTGTGGACATGTACACACTGGAAAAGAAGCACCAAAAGCTTGCCCAACTTGTGCACACCCTCAGGCTTATTTCGAAGAAGAAAAACAGAATTATTGATTAGCTGGCATTCTGCCCCAAACCCTGCCTGCCGCAGGCAAGCCCTAAAGGGGCTTAAAGCAAAACAAAAACGAGCCGAAAAGTATCACTTTTCGGCTCGTTTTTGTTTTATATTCAAGTGGTTAGAAACCTCTTGTTATTTAATTATTTTTGAACAACTAAGTATTTAGATACACTCCAGAATTTATCTGCATTTTTGATGTTTATGGTAACCATCTTATCTTCTTTTACATCAAGTGAATAGCTGTCGGCAGGATGACTTGATAGAATTTTTACTTTTTTAGCAGCAGTAGGTATCGAATTTAGTTCACGTCTATCAACCGAAGTAAATACAGACTTGTTAAAGTTGCTTGCTAAAACTGATTTTGGTTGAAATAAACCATTGCTAGCAACAATACCAGCATCTTTAAGTGATTTTGACGTGGCAACAGTATAATGAACAGTGTTTAATGCAATATCTTGTTCTTTCAACGTATTTTTCTGTTTAGTAGTTTCCTCATTCAAACTTTTCACATTGCTGTTTAACGTATTAACGCTGGTGTTTAGCTCCGAAATTTGAATATCTTTTTTAGTTAATTGCTCCTGAAGCGTTGTTAAAGATGCCGTTTTTTCAACCAATTCAGCTTCCAATCGTTTAATGGTTTCAGCCAATTTTGCATTTTTATTGCCCGAAGCCGCTAATAATGCTTGAAGCTTTCCAACTTTCGATTTGTTTTCGGCTAAAACGGTTTTAAGTTGTTCAAAGCGAGCTGCCATTTCTTGCTTGCGTGCTGCACTATTGCCTTCTATGCCATTCATTTCAATTTTTAAACTTTTTTCTGTTTCGCTAATGGCAGCAAAGCCAGAGTCAACAGCACCAAGTAAATCAATTGTTTGATTGTATGATTCCTGAACTGCTTTCATATTCATTTGAATAGAATCACGTTCGGAAACTAATGCTTTGTACTTTTTCGAACTTTCGACACATGAAGTCGACAACAAAATGATTAATGCTGTTAAAAAACCGAATTTAATTGTTTTCATACTGATTCATTTTTTGAGTTTTAAATTAATTACTTCTGATATTTTGAAGGGTTGTACTAAATAATGAGGTCAAAAGTAATGCATTTATTTACAATATGTTTCATTTGTATGATTTTTTTTTAAGATTTATTTGAAAAGTGACTTATTCAACTATAATTTTAGTACAATATTGCGATTTGTTTTTAGTTGTAATTTTTAAAATATAAACACCTTTAGTCAATCCAATATCCATTGCATTGTTTTTTAAATCAGAAATTTTTAAATTCGATACTTCAACACCCCGTATGTCAAATACTTTAACTTCAGACAAATCATCCCAATTTGGACATATTAATTTTCCATTACTGTAATTTACATTCGTATTACCTAATCCAGTTGTCATGCCTGCCGAAGTCAAAATTTTAAAACGTGGTTCGGAGCTTGTATTTGTCATTGTAAACATATATTCGGTTTCGCTTTGACTAATATCAACCAACGTATTTGTTTTAAGGTCTAGCAAATAAATACTATTATACTCCGAAAGCATATTCTCGTTCACAATTTTCAATTTGTATTGTGTATCATTTCTACCTGCTCGAGCCGAAATGATTGTATTGTTAATGTCGGGCACAACATCAATTTGGAAAGTACTATTACCTTCAACAGCTTGTAT
>CAYXQZ010000022.1:27750-31568 GCA_964466415.1 uncultured Paludibacter sp. | reverse complement strand
ACCATAACCCATATAAAACTCATGCGAACCTACTGTATAACTCTCAGCTCCAATACCAAACAATTTACTTTCGATACAATCTTTCATGTACACATCGTTGGTTTTGTATTCGAAGATTTTATCCAAAGAGTCTTTTAAATTCTGACGGTATTGTAAGCGATTTACGGTAACATCTTTCGATCCATCTGGAATCCATATATTGTGCATACATTTTGAGCCTAACTGACGACCCATTTCCTCCGCAATTTTACGACTGCGAATTACGTGTTCAATCCAAAATTCACGAATGGCAGGATCAGGATGCGATAGCGTTAAACCATCGGCCGATTTATCGTGCGAAAAACAAGAACAATTGAAGTCAAGTCCATAATTATTCTTTTTGGCCCAATCAATCCAAGTTTGGAAATGTTTTGGTTCAATTTGATCACGGTCGGCAAAACCTCCACTAAAATCGCCATAAATAGCATGTACATTAACACGGTGATTTCCAGGAATTAGGCTTAATGCTTTTTCGAGGTCGGCCATCACTTCCTTAATATTACGTGCTTTGCCAGGGTAGTTTCCTGTAGTTTGAATACCGCCAGTAAGCATCGCATCGGCTTTTTCGAAACCAGTAACATCATCCGTTTGCCAGCAATGTAGCGAAATTGGAAGTTTATCTAACTCACTAATGGCTTTTTCTACGTCTACACCCAGTTCGGCATAACGTGCTTTTGCAATGTCGAATGATTGCTGAATTTGTTGTTCTTTCATTTTTTTGTTTTTTTTGATTTAAGAGCCATTCGTTTCAACTACAAATAATATATTTATTGTCAACAACTTACAGCATTAAACTATTTATAATTACTAATTATATTTGTGTGCAAAAATTGCAATTACAAAAGTATATTATATCTAAAATTGCTGATTAATCAAAATGACATATACACTGTAATTTTTGACAATTCAAAATCAGTTTCATCACAAAATTGTTAGAGATATTGATTTATTTATTCGTTGGAACGATTTCAATTGTTAAAACTATGCAAAAATGAAATAAAATACAATTTTCGATAAACAAGTTGAGAATTTATCTGTTAATAAATTTGATTTAATCTATTTTTTTATATTACTTTACAAATTCTAAGAATAAGATTTCATATTATAGATATATAACACATTTAAAAGAAAAAACTGATGAAGATTCACGAGTATCAAGCACGAAATTTATTTCGCCAGTACGACATCCCTGTTCCCGACGATGTATTGTGCTACACAATTGACGAAGTAGAAAAAGCAGCACGCGAACTTAACCGAATGGTAGTAGTTAAAGCACAAGTTTTGGTTGGTGGTAGAGGTAAAGCGGGTGGCGTAAAACTAGCCAAAACAGTAGAAGAGGCCGTTGTAGCAGGACAAAAGATTTTAGGCATGGACATTAAAGGCTGTACTGTCGAAAAAGTATTGGTTGCCGATGCTGTTGAAATTAAAAAAGAGTATTATGTGGGTCTAACGATTGATAGAAACACAAAATCGGTTTTATTTATGGCAAGTGCCGAAGGTGGCGTTGAAATTGAAGAGGTAGCTAAAGAAAACCCGGATGCTATACATAAAATTCCTATTGACCCTGATTTAGGCATGACCGATTTTATGGCTCGCAAAATAGCTTTTAAACTTTTCGACGATTTTTCGTTGGTGAAACAAGCCACTGACATTTTCAAAAAAATGTACCAATTATTTATCGATACCGATGCTTCGATAGTTGAAATCAACCCTTTGGTAATTACCGACGGAAATGTTTTGAAAGCTATTGATGGCAAAATGAACTTCGACGACAATGCCCTTTATCGTCAAGCTTCTATCGAAAAAATGAATGAGCCTACCGAGGATGAGAAAAAAGAAATTGCAGCTAAGGAAAGCGGATTAACCTACATTCGTCTCGATGGAAATATCGGTTGTATGGTAAATGGTGCTGGTTTGGCTATGGCTTCGATGGATGTTATCAAGCATTTTGGTGGCGAACCGGCTAACTTCCTCGACATTGGCGGTAGTTCAAGTCCCAAGAAAGTAGTCGATGCTATGAATCTGCTTATGTCCGACAAAAATGTGAAAGTGATTATGATTAATATTTTTGGAGGAATTACCCGTTGCGACGATGTGGCCAATGGACTTATAACTGCTCTAAACCAACTGAAAGTGGATATTCCAATTGTTATTCGGTTATCGGGTACCAATGCCGAAGAAGGACTACGCATAATTGCCGAACACAATCTACCTATTGTAGGATCGCTCAGCGAAGCCGCTAAAGAAGCCATTCGATTAGTAAAAAGTTTATAACATTACAAACCTTATGAACTTTATAAACATTATAAACTGAAATTAAGATGAGCATATTAATAAATAAAGACACAAAAGTACTGGTACAAGGTATTACCGGACGCGATGGAAGTTTTCACACAGGCAAAATGGTGGCTTATGGAACAAATATTGTAGCAGGTGTATCGCCCGGAAAAGGTGGTCAACAAGTTCACAATGTACCTGTATTTAACTCGGTTGAAGATGCTGTAAATGCCACTGGAGCAACAGTATCGGTTATATTTATACCAGCGCCTTATGCTGCCGATGCTATACTCGAAGCTGCCGAAGGAGGTATTAAACTTGTAGTTTGTATATCCGAAGGTGTACCTACGCTCGATATGGTAAAAGCAACTGCTTACTTAAAGAAAAAAGGTGTTGAATTAATTGGTGCAAATTGCCCTGGATTAATTACGCCCGAAGAATCGATGATAGGCATTTTACCTGTAAATATTTTCAAAAAAGGCAATGTTGGTCTAATGAGTCGTAGTGGTACGCTTACTTATTTAATGGTAAGTTTGCTTACACAAAATGGTTTAGGCCAAAGTACTTGTGTAGGAATTGGTGGTGATCCTGTATCGGGATTGTATTATCAAGAACTCCTCGAACGATTCGAAAACGACCCTGAAACAGAAGCCATAGTTTTGATAGGTGAGATTGGTGGCGATGCCGAAGAGCGTGCTGCACAATACATCAAGGAGCATGTTACAAAACCTGTAGTTGCCTTTATTGCTGGCCAAACAGCACCACAAGGAAAACGTATGGGACATGCTGGTGCTATCATATCAAGTGGTAGTGGTACTGCCGAAGAAAAAATAGCAGCTTTCGAAGCTATAGGAGTTCCAGTAGCTCGCCTTCCGGTGGAAGTTCCTGCTTTAGTTAAAAAAGCACTTGACGAACGTAAAAAATAATTTTTATCGTTCTTTCAATAGATAACCCGTTATCGAATAATCTGAATTCGGTAACGGGTTTTTTATTGAACAAAAAGCGCGATAATACTGTTAGAAACAGTAAATTCTAATCAAATAAATTAAAGAAATGGCAGATAAACACATTGTAAAAACACAATGGAAAGGCAATTTGACTTTCCAAGCCGAAATAAACGGTCATAAAGTAACTATGGATGCACCCGAAGCTGGAGGTGGCAATGACATAGGTCCAAGTCCTAAAAAACTAATGCTAGCAGCTCTAGGTGGTTGCACAGGCATGGACGTAGTATCAATGTTGAAAAAAATGCGTGTTGAATTCGATAATGTAAATATCGAAGTACAGGGCGATGTAACCGACGAACATCCCAAGCATTATTACCAAATGCATGTTATCTATACATTTACAGGAAAGGATTTACCACTTGATAAGTTAGAGAAAGTTGTAAAAATGTCGGAAGAAACCTATTGCGGAGTAGGTGCCTTGTACCGCAAAGCAATTAAAGTAACTTCGGAAATTGTGGTTGTTCAAAGCTAAGACCTCTCCCTAACCCTCTCCAA
>CAYXQZ010000022.1:19774-27650 GCA_964466415.1 uncultured Paludibacter sp. | reverse complement strand
TAACTTCGGAAATTGTGGTTGTTCAAAGCTAAGACCTCTCCCTAACCCTCTCCAAAGGAAAGGGAATTACACCTCTCCCTAACCCTCTCCAAAGGAGAGGGAATTGGTTATTTTGTATTTTCTTTCTCTTGACTTTTGACTTTTGACTTTTGACATTAGACTTTTGACATTAGACTTTTGACTTTTGACATTAGACTTTTGACATTAGACATTTGACTTTAGACATTTTACTTTTGACCTTAGACTTTTGACCTTAGACCTTCAATCGTCCGTCGTCTTTTCCTACATCATCTTCTTAATCTCAGCATGTATTTGCTCCCAAACATCGTCCGACATTTTAGCGCCAATTACTTCTACTACCTTGCCCGATACCAAAGACCCAATTTTGCCACACAATTCATGATTGTAATCGCAAGCCAATCCGTATAAAAAGCCAGCAGCATACAAATCGCCTGCTCCTGTAGTGTCAATGCAATTTGCCAAACGTGGAAGTACTTTTACGTTGGTACTTTCGGATTTAATGTAGGATCCTTCTTTTCCGATTTTCACAACAGCAATATCGCAATGATCCGATATGTGAATCAAAGCATCTTCTGGCTCTTTACCTGTAAATGCACGCGCTTCTTCTTCGTTAGCAAAAACTATATCTACATAATCGCGAATCATTTCATTTAAAAATTCGAGATTTGCTTCTACCACATTATAACTCGCCAAATCCACTGATACAATTAAGCCTGCTTGCTTCGCCATTTTAACAGCCGTACGTATCAAATCGTGGTTTTGTACCAAATATCCTTCGATATGAAATATATCGTATCCCTGAAACATATCCATACGCAAATCCGAAGCGCTAATTTCGCAAGCTGCACCTAAAAATGTACATAAAGTTCGTTCGCCATCGGCCGATACCAAAACCGTGCAATTCCCACTTTTGGTATTGCTCAATTCAATATGCGGTGTTACGCCATTGTTTAGCATGTCGCGTTTAAAAAAATCGCCCACCGAATCGCGTCCTACCTTACCAATAAAACCTGCAAAACCTCCCAAGCAAGCAATACCATTAATTGTATTCGAAGCCGAACCTCCAGTAGCCATCACGGGTGTAGTTTCTGTTAATAAAGATAAAATTTCCTCCGATTTACCTTCATCAACCAGTTGCATACTACCTTTAGGCAAGTTAAGTTTATTTAAAACATCATCGCTACTTATTTGTAACAGAATATCTGTCAGGGCATTACCCATTCCTAAAACTTTTTTCATCATTTTATTTGTTATTTTTTTGCAAAGATATTGCATATTTCGGTAAAAGCAGTTACTTTTGCACCTCGTTTATTAAAAAAATAAATACAAATTCTTCCTTAGCTCAGTTGGTTAGAGCATCTGACTGTTAATCAGAGGGTCCTTGGTTCAAGTCCAAGAGGGAGAGCAAAAAAGACGTTGAAATAACTTTCAGCGTTTTTTTTTTAATAATCAGAGGAGAGTTTATTCTTTCGGTTCAAGTCCAAGAGGGAGAGAAAAAAAATGAGCTAAATCACACTTTTTATGCGATTTAGCTCTTTAATTTTCTCTTTATTTATTATTACAAAAGGGCTTCAATTTTGGCAGCTAAAACCACTTTTTGAGTAGCACCAATTTGTTTGTCAACTACTTTTCCATCTTTAAAGAAAAGAATAGTAGGTATATTCCGAATGCCAAATTCTTGTGGGGTATCCACATTTTCGTCCACATCCATTTTTCCAATTACTACTTTTCCTTCGTATTCCTTAGCCAATTCTTCTACAATTGGTCCAACCATGCGACATGGTCCACACCATTCAGCCCAAAAATCAATTACAACAGGTTGTCCACTATTAATAATTTCTTTGATGTTTCCATCTGTTAATTGTAAAGCCATTTTTTATCTATTTTAAAATTAATATTTTACACAAATTTATCGAAGCAAATACTCTTAATTAGTCTTGTTTTAATTCGACTGCAAAGTTAACAATCAAACTCAAATAATAAATACTTTTTTGCTAAAATCTTTCAAAAACTATTACAATAGAGTTATCGAAAAAATCTATTTTTATTTAATAGTCATTGTATAAGTTAGTATATTTGGCACTAAAATACAGTTAACGCAAAGGACGCAAAGTTAAATATACAAATTATCATATCATCAAATATCCACAAAGGTCGCAAAGACAAAAACTTAAAAGTTTTTCTCCCGTAAAAACGGGACAAGTTTAGCGTCTTTGTGACTTAGTGTTCTTAGCGTTCAAAAAAATATTCTTACAAATCAGCAAACTTATATAATCCTTAATTTATTTGATATTCCAAAATACCCTCTTGTTGCAATCGCTTTATTTTTTTATAAATATCCGAATTTAAGCTCAACCTGTGTTGGCGCGAAAACAGTTTTACGCGTTGTGGCGAAAGATCATCCAATATATTGACATAAAAATTTACATTTCCTTTGTTTTCCAAAACTATGGAACTCAAAATGGTGGTCAATTCTTCATCTACACTTTGTAATGGAATGCTGAGCGTTAATTTGTCAATTAACTTATCTTTAATCTCACGAAACAATTCAATTTTCTGAATTTTAAGTTCCAACACTTTAGGCTCATTTGGTTCCGATGGTTTTTTGAATTTGTAATCGGCTCCTTTTTCTTGCACTATAGCATTGATATACAAATACAAATCCTTGAACATATATTTATTATACTCCACAAAGTTTTGCCCAAACAGCGCAAATTCGAAAGCGCCGGCATAGTCCTCGAGCGAGAAAATGCCATAAGGATTACCTGCTTTCGATGTTCCAATGCGTGTATTGGTAACCATGCCTCCTATACGCAATTGCTTGCCTTGCAAAGGCGGTAAATCTTTTAAATCGCTGGTTGTAGTATTGCAAATATGATTTATTTCGAGTTCAAACTCATCAAGCGGATGCGCTGAGAGAAACATACCAATCAAATCGCGCTCTTTATTTAAGCGTTCAAGCGGCGACCATTCGGGAGCATAAGGAATTTCGGGTTTCGTAATTTCAATGGCATCGCCACCTCCAAAAAGCGAATTTTTGCTCATGGCCATATCGGCCTGATAACGGTTTCCATAGCGAATAATGGTATCGAGCACCAATTCCGATTTGGCATTGTAAGCCATAAACTGCTCCCGCTTAATATCGCTAAAACTATCAAATGCACCACAGAGCGCCAAACTTTCGATGGTTCGCTTATTACATGATGTCAGGTTTACACGTTCCATAAAATCGAAAACGCTTTTGTAACGACCATTACGCTTGCGTTCGTCCACAATGGCAATTACGGCATTCTCTCCTACCCCTTTCACTCCTCCTAATCCAAACCTAATATTACCTTCGTGATTCACCGTAAAAGTCAAATCGCTCTCGTTTACATCCGGACAAAGCACATGCATTCCCATGGCTTTACACTCGTCCATAAACTTACCAACCTCGGCTATATCGTCGCGGTTGCGCGTTAAGTTGGCAGCCATAAACTCAGCCGGATAATGCGCTTTGAGATAGGCCGTTTGATATGCAATCCACGAATAACAGGTGGCATGCGATTTATTAAATGCGTATTTTGCAAATTCAGCCCAATCGGACCATATCTGTTCTAATTTTTGCTTCGGACCAAAGCCATTTTTTTCGCATCCAGCCATAAACTTAACACGCAAATCCTGCATTTTGTCCACCAGCTTTTTACCCATTGCCTTGCGTAACTCGTCGCTCTGACCACGTGTAAAGCCAGCCAAATCCCTACTCAAAAGCATGACCTGTTCTTGATACACCGTAATGCCGTAGGTATCTTTCAAACGCTTTTCCATAATTGGAAATGGATATTCAATCTTTTCGCGACCATGCTTGCGGTTCACAAACTGTGGAATATACTGCATGGGGCCTGGACGATACAAGGCATTCATGGCAATAAGATCTTCGAACTGAGTAGGCTGCAGCGCTTGTAAGTGTTTTTGCATACCTGCCGACTCAAACTGAAATGTACCAACCGTTGCCCCTTTACTAAATACTTCGTAAGTAAGCTGATCGTCGATTGGAATGGTATCGATATCTAATTCAATGCCTTTTGATTTTTTTACATTCGAAAGCGCTTCTTTAATAATCGACAAAGTTTTCAGACCCAAAAAGTCCATTTTTATCAAACCAATCTCCTCAATAACAGAACCTTCGTATTGCGTTACTAAAATATTGGTATTTGTTTCTTTGTCGACAGCTGTACTAAGGGGTACTAAGTTTGTTAAATCGTCGGCACCAATAATTACACCGCAAGCATGCACGCCCGTTTGGCGCACCGTACCTTCGAGCATTTCGGCATATTTTAGGGTGTTCGACAAATTTATATCCGTTGAATTACGCGCTTGTTGCAATTCAGGCACATATTTCAAGCAATTGGCAATATTTACTTTGGGCGCTTTTCCATCGGCACCTTCGGGAAACTTATCAGGTATTAGTTTAGTCAACCTATCGGCTTCCGAAAGCGGTAAGCGCTGTACACGTGCCACATCTTTGATAGACGATTTTGTGGCCATTGTACCATAAGTCACAATCTGAGCCACACGTTCTTTTCCGTATTTATCAGTCACCCAACGAAGCACTTGGCCACGTCCGTCATCATCAAAATCAATATCAATATCGGGCATCGAAATACGATCCGGATTCAGAAAACGCTCAAACAGCAAATCATATTTTAGCGGATCAATATCGGTTATGCGCAAACAATAAGCCACTACCGAACCCGCCGCCGAACCACGACCAGGGCCTACCGACACACCCATGGCGCGCGCATTGGCAATAAAATCCTGCACAATAAGAAAATAACCCGGAAAACCCATGGTTTTCATTACATGCAACTCAAAATCAATACGTTCCTTCTGTTCGTCGGTCAATACTTCGCCATAGCGTTTGGTAGCACCTTCGAAAGCTAATTTCCCCAAATAATCCGCTTCGAGCTTTACGCGTATCACTTTTTCGTAACCACCAAGATCATTAAAACCTTTACCAAATTCTTCGCGTAGCTTAGCCTCGTCGAACAATAGCTTATATTGCTCCTCAGTAGCAAAATCGGTTGGAATAGGAAACACAGGCATCATAGGACCCGAATCAATATCGTAGAACTCCACTTTATTGGCTATCTCTACCGAATTTTCGAGCGCTTCGGGCACATCCGCAAAAATCTGAAGCATTTGTTCCGGCGTTTTCAACCATTCCTGTTTGGTGTAGCGCATACGCGATGGGTCATCCAAATCTTTGCCCGTGCTTAAGCAAATCAAACGTTCGTGTGCTTCGCCATGTTCCTCTTCAACAAAATGCACATCGTTAGTAGCCAGCAATTTGGTGTTTGTTTTGCGGGCAAGTTTTATTAATTCCTGATTCTGACGTTGTTGTTTTTCAAAACACTCGTAATCGGCATTTGGTTTGTCGGTTTTATGTCGCTGTAGTTCAATGTAAAAATCGTCGCCAAACACTTGTTTGTACCACAATACAGCCTCTTCGGCAGCATCCATATTGCCAGTTTCCACTTTTTTGTGAATCTCGCCACCCAAGCAAGCCGACGAAGCAATAAGTCCTTCGCTGTACTGCATAAGCAAATCGTGGTCGATACGCGGACGGTAATAAAAACCATCCACCCAACCATGCGACACCAATTTACACAAATTACGGTATCCCGTTTTGTTTTTGGCCAATAACACCAAGTGGTAACCGCTTCGATCTTCTTGCGAGTCCTTTCGTTTATGGTCTCTGCGTGCCACATAAGCCTCACAACCAAGAATTGGCTTAAAAAAATGCGATTTTATATCGGCTATCTCTTGTTCTATTTCGGCCTTACGTTCATCGGTAATTCCATCGGCAGCAAGTTCATTTTCCAAGGATTTTATCTGGTCCTTTAACTTCGAATTTTTCTTTTTGGTATAATTAAAAAACTCTTTTACACCAAACATATTACCGTGGTCGGTAAGTGCTATGGAATGCATCCCCGATTTGGAAGCTTTATCAACCAAACCCGAAATACTCGACATACCATCGAGAATAGAAAAATAAGAGTGAACATGTAAATGAACAAAAGTATCCATAAGTGATAAGCTGACAATCAACTATTTAAACAAAATTACAAAAATTATTTTAGAGTTGATAAAGATATACAGTTTTTTTGGAAGCACACCAACTTAGGCTAAGAAGTTATCAACAATGGGGAGAATATATTCGTGGGATATTTATTTTGTAGCCTTAATAGTTAACCACCATTTTCAGAATCAGCAGTTAACAGATAATGATAATTCTACTAAATTTCGCAAATTATAGTTTCCTATTTAACCGTAGAAACATATTTTTTGTTACTTTTGTCAGTTGTATGTCAAAATTACAGTCAATCACAATAACAAACTATGCAAACGTCTGAAATACAAGCTGTAAAACAACGATTTGGAATTATTGGAAATTCCGAATTATTAAACAGAGCTATTGATATTGCCGTACAAGTGTCGCCTACCGATTTATCGGTGCTTATTACCGGCGAAAGTGGTGTTGGAAAAGAAAATTTCCCGCAAATTATTCATAACTATAGCCATAGAAAACACGGCCCTTATATAGCTGTAAACTGTGGTGCTATTCCCGAAGGCACTATCGATTCCGAACTATTCGGTCACGAGAAAGGTTCGTTTACAGGTGCCATGTCCGACCGAAAAGGTTATTTTGAAGTAGCAGATGGAGGCACCATTTTTTTGGATGAAGTGGGTGAATTGCCTTTATCTACACAAGTTCGACTATTGCGTGTACTCGAAACGGGTGAATTTATTAAAGTAGGCTCGTCGAAAACACTCAAAACCAATGTGCGTGTAGTGGCTGCTACAAACCTGAATATGAGCATAGCAACTCGCGAAGGGAGATTTCGCGAGGACTTGTTTTACCGACTAAATACGGTTCCAATAGTGATACCTCCCTTGCGCGAACGTAAAGATGATATAGCTTTACTTTTCCGGAAATTTGCATCCGACTTTGCCGAAAAATACCGCATGCCTCCTGTTCGACTAACCGACGATGCCAAACGCTTGTTGATGAACTACTATTGGAATGGAAATATACGTCAGTTAAAAAATATTACGGAGCAAATTTCGGTCATTGAACAACAACGTGAGATAAATGCACAAATTCTAAGTATCTATCTTCCTGAAAATGAAATGGAACGCATGCCAGCACTTTTTTCGCGCCAGGGCAATGATAATAAGTCATTTAACAGCGAACGTGAAATTTTGTACCAAGTACTTTTCGACATGAAAAAAGATATGCACGATTTGAAAAAGATAGTTCACGACATGATGAATGGTCAACAAAGCACTCCAACTCCATCTGAAAATCAGTATGCCTCAACCATTTTATCGCATGCCGACAATATTTTCAAAACGAGTGTTGCACCAGTTGATATTTTTAGCGATAAAATGCCACGAGAACCAAAAGCATTTAATAATCAAACTGATACAACCGACGATTTTGAAGTTGCCGAAGAATATCACGAAATAGAATCTACTTCGCAGCCTCAAACGCTTGAGGAAATGGAACGACAGATGATTAAACAAACATTGGACAAATATAGAGGAAAACGAAAAAATGCAGCTGAAGAACTTCAAATTTCGGAACGCACACTTTATCGCAAAATAAAAGAATATGGAATTGAGTAGTGAAAGTAGAAATTAAATGAAACAATATACTGCCCCAAGCCCCTAAAGGGGATGTGAATAAGTCCCGAATGGTCTTTCTTAAGGCCCCTTTAGGGGTTTGGGGCGGTTTGTTGACTGATAGAATATAGTAGTAAGAAAGTAAGAAAATGGAAATTGGAAAAATAAAAATACTGACAATCGTCTT
>CAYXQZ010000022.1:17327-19674 GCA_964466415.1 uncultured Paludibacter sp. | reverse complement strand
AGTAAGAAAGTAAGAAAATGGAAATTGGAAAAATAAAAATACTGACAATCGTCTTTGCGGTCATGCTGTTTTCGGGCTGTACCATTTCGTATAAATTTAACGGTGCTTATATTGATTATACAAAAACAAAAACTATATCGATAAGCGAATTTACAAACACAGCCGAGCTAATTTACGCACCGCTAACGCAACAGTTCTCGGAGCGATTACGCGATTTATACACTCGAAACACACGCTTACAAGTGCTCAAAAAAGCGGGTGATATGCATATCGAAGGTGAAGTTACTGAATATTACTTAACGCCAATGGCCATTAGTGCTGATACGTATGCTTCGCAAACAAAATTAACTATAACCATCAACGTGCGTTTTACTAATAATAAAAATCCGGAGGATGACTTTGAAAAAAAGTATTCAGCCTATCAAACTTTTGATAGTTCAAAACTTTTGAACGATGTGCAGGATGAACTTTTAAAAACAATAATTGAAGAAATTGCAGACAATATTTACAACGATACGGTTGCAAAATGGTAAAAAAGACAGTGCTAATATTTATACTTTTCGATGATCTTTATTACTCCAAATGACTACAGAAAAATTCATATCGCTCTTAAAGCATCCGGAGGATTGTACCATAGATATTTTACCCGACATAAAGGAAATATCGGAGCAATTCCCTTATTTTGCACATGCGCATATTCTGCTAGCCAACATTAAGCACAACACAAACGACATTCAATCAACCACATACACAAACAGGGCAGCCATATACACTGCCGATAAAAGCAACTTATTTTATTACATACATCCATCTGCTGCCATATTAGCGGAGCCAAAACGAATAGAAAGAGACTCGCATCAATCAGGCAACTACTTTGAAATGATTGAGAAAGTTGAAACAGCAGGAGGTGATACCAAACAAAGTTTAAAAAGTTTGGCCGAGCGTTTAAAAGCCTCACGCGAAGCGTTTCAGGGCAAAGCGAAAGAAGAGAAAACGGCAGAAATTAAAGTTCCAAAAGTCAATACGGAGGAAACAAAAACAATACGCATTCCAACGCCCGATTATTTTGTAATTGAAGATAAACCTCAAACAATCGAAGCACAAATTACGGAAGAATATGCAAAAAAGCTCATAATCGACAAAAAATATAGCGAAGCAATTGCAATATTGAATCAATTAAATTTGATTTATCCAAAAAAAAGTATTTACTTTGCAGACCAAATTCGATTTTTGGAAAAAATACTCGTAAACAAAAAAAAATAAACATATTATGTACATTCTTTTCACTATTTTAATCGTTATTGCCTCAGCATTACTTATACTTTTAGTTTTAGTTCAAAACTCAAAAGGCGGTGGATTAGCTGCTGGTTTCTCTTCTACAAATCAAATTATGGGTGTTCGCAAAACCACTGACTTTCTTGAAAAAGGAACTTGGTTTTTAGTGATATTTGTTGTTGTTTTCTCAGTTGCTACAGTAGCAGTAAACAAAAAAACAGTTGCAACTAACGATTCGGAAATCAAAGAAAACTACCAAAATGCTAAAAAAGCAGAGCCAGGTGTAGTAGCTCCAGGTTTTGGTGAAAATCCCGAAGCAGCAAAAGAACAGCCTGCTCCACAAAAATAATATTCCGAAAAAAATATAGAAGCGTATCAGAATAATATTTTGATACGCTTTTTTTCATATTGACATTCGACCCTTGTCTTTTGACTTTCTCACACCTAAATAAAATGAACCTCATAAATATAGTAGACTACGCCGGAACTTTTGCATTTGCAATAAGTGGTATACGGTTAGCTTCGGCCAAAAAATTCGATTGGTTTGGAGCTTATGTTGTTGGACTAGTCACTGCTATTGGTGGAGGTACCGTGCGCGACTTATTACTCAACCTCACCCCTTTTTGGATGCTTCAACCGTCCTATCTTATCATTACAGGGGTTGCATTACTGGCAGTAATACTCGCTGGCAAGCGCATGAAAGTATTCAACAATGCCTTTTTTATATTCGACACAATAGGCCTAGGACTGTTTGTAGTTGTAGGTATTGAAAAAAGCATCGAAGCTGGATTTCCGTTCTGGGTAACCATAGTAATGGGGATGATAACAGGTTCGGTGGGTGGAATAATTAGAGATATCCTTATCAATGAAGAGCCGCTTATTTTCCGAAAAGATATTTATGCATTGGCCTGTGTATTTGGAGGTGTTGTATATTACGTATGTACAATACTACATTTCCAAGTTGAAATTACACAAATTATTTCAGCCGCTTCAGTTATATCCATGCGCTTTTTAGCCGTAAAATACCATTTAGGATTACCAGCGTTGAAGAATGATTGATGATGTGGTGATG
>CAYXQZ010000022.1:5573-17227 GCA_964466415.1 uncultured Paludibacter sp. | reverse complement strand
TGGTACAATCAAGTTGAAATAGCAGCAGAAGAATTGAAGAAAGAAAGTTCTGAGTTATGAGTTTTGAGTTTTGAGTTTAAGAAATAAATATAAACACATGAATGTTGAAATAATTACCATTGGCGACGAGATTCTGATTGGTCAGATAGTGGATACCAACTCGGCTTGGATGGCTGTGGAGCTTAACAAAGCGGGATTCGAAATAGCTCAAATTACTTCGGTGCATGACAAAGCCGAACACATAATTGAAGCACTTGACATGGCACTTACACGTGCCGACATTGTACTATTTACAGGCGGAATAGGACCAACAAAAGACGACATTACCAAACAAACTTTGTGTAAACACTTCGATACCAAATTAGTTTTCAATCAAGAAGTTCACAACAATATTGAAACATTACTCAAAAACAGACAGCGAGCTATAAACGAGTTAACAGCTACACAAGCTATGGTTCCGGAGAATTGCATTGTTATTCAAAATCCTATTGGTACAGCTCCAATAACTTGGTTCGAAAAAGCCGGTAAAGTGATAGTATCGATGCCTGGTGTACCTAGCGAAATGAAAAACGCCATGTCGACTGAGATAATCTATCGACTACAAAAAAAATTCAATACACCAGCCATTGTTCACAAAACTGTACTTGTAAAAGGATATCCCGAATCGGCATTGGCAATCAAAATTGCAGATTGGGAAAATGCTTTACCTGACACAATTCATTTGGCTTATCTCCCCAATTATCAAATTGTAAAATTACGATTGAGTGGAAGTTCAACCGACGAACTGGCATTGGAATTTGAAATAAACAGGCAAATAAGTCAACTTACGCAACTACTAGGCGAAGCTATTATTGCTTATGAGGATCTGCCACTGGAAGTGCTGATTGGGAAAGTTTTAAAAGAGAAAAAAATGACAATTGCTACTGCCGAAAGCTGCACTGGAGGCAATATAGCACATAAAATTACTGAAATTGCGGGTAGCTCTCAATATTTCAAAGGTGCAGTTGTAGCGTATGACAATGACGTGAAAACACAGGTGCTACGCGTCAATCCTAACACAATCAGCACCGAAGGAGCGGTAAGTGCCCATGTAGTTGAAGAAATGGCTGTAGGCGTACGTAAACTTATGCATACCGACATAGCTATTACTACCTCAGGAATAGCAGGCCCAACAGGTGGAACTGACGAAAAACCAGTGGGATTGGTATGGATTGGTATCAGCACTCCTGAAATAACAACAAGCAGAATGTTTCAATTTGGAAAGAAAAGAATTGAAAATATTGAACGATCAACGCAATCAGCATTCTTATTTCTACTCGAAATACTAAGCTAAAATGCTGTACAATTGATATTTATGTGCATTTTACAAGTTTTATGAAATAATTGTAGAAATAAAAGACAAAAATGCTTGTCAGATTAGAAAATTTACTGTAATTTTGCGCACTGTTTTTGAGAAAAAATATAATACATAAATAAGATATACTGAAATGTCAAAAATTTGTCAGATTACCGGAAAAAAAGCAATGGTAGGAAACAATGTATCGCATTCAAAACGCCGCACAAAAAGGGTATTTGATGTGAACTTGTTCACAAAAAAGTTCTATTGGGTAGAACAAGACACTTGGATTAGCCTAAAATTATCGGCTGCCGGTTTACGCACTATCAACAAAGTTGGATTGGATGTAGCTATTAAAAAAGCTGCTGAAAAAGGTTATTTATACGCATAATCACTAGAAAACATCATGGCTAAAAAATCAAAAGAAGCACGTATCCAAGTGATATTAGAATGCACAGAGCATAAAGAAAGCGGAATGCCGGGCACATCGCGTTACATCACGATGAAAAACAGAAAAAACACCCCTGCACGTATGGAGTTGAAAAAATACAACCCCATTTTGAAAAAAGTAACTGTACACAAAGAAATTAAATAATATTTGAATCATGGCAAAGAAAGCGGTTGCATCTCTCCAGAGCGGAGAAGGACGTGCGTATGCAAAGGTTATCAAAATGGTGAAATCACCTAAGACTGGAGCATATATTTTTCAAGAAGAAATTGTACACAACGATAAAGTAAAAGATTATTTCGCAAAATAATTCTGAACTTTTATATTATAGCATAAAAAACCTCTCATTTGATACCAAATGAGAGGTTTTTTTGTAGTTAACTCAGAAAAATGAATTAACTTTGTAAGCAAATTGTAAATCGTAAATTAAAAAATTGTAAATCAAAATAATGGGCTTATTTAATTTTTTCAGCAAAGAAAAGAAAGAAACACTCGATCAAGGTTTATCGAAAACCAAAGAAAGTGTTTTTTCGAAAATAACACGTGCCGTAGCCGGAAAATCGAAGGTGGATGATGAGGTGCTTGACAATCTCGAAGAAGTACTTATTACGTCGGATGTGGGTGTAGAAACTACGCTTCGGATTATCGAACGTATTGAAAACCGTGCTTCACGCGATAAATATGTAAACACTTCCGAACTAAATATTATTCTGAAAGAGGAAATAGCAGCATTACTCTCCGAAAACAATTCGGATTTAACGATGGATTTCGACTCAGAATTGCCTCACACACCATATATTATCATGGTTGTTGGCGTAAATGGAGTAGGCAAAACTACAACCATAGGTAAATTGGCATATCAGTTTACAAAAGCAGGTAAAAAAGTATATCTTGGTGCAGCCGATACATTTAGAGCTGCAGCAGTGGAGCAATTGGTAATTTGGGGCGAACGTGTGGGTGTGCCTGTTATTAAACAAAAAATGGGTGCCGACCCTGCTTCGGTGGCTTATGATACCTTAGCATCGGCCAAAGCAAACAATGCAGATGTTGTGATTATTGATACTGCTGGTCGACTACACAACAAAGTAAACTTGATGAATGAGCTTACAAAAATTAAAAATGTAATGCAAAAAATAGTACCTGATGCACCTCACGAGGTTCTTCTAGTGCTCGACGGCTCTACAGGTCAAAACGCATTTGAACAAGCCAAACAATTTACCTTAGCAACCGATGTGAATGCATTGGCTATTACAAAACTGGATGGCACGGCTAAAGGCGGTGTTGTAATTGGCATTTCGGACCAATTCAAAATCCCAGTAAAATACATTGGTCTGGGCGAAGGAATGGAACATTTGCAAGTATTTGACCGTAAGGAATTTGTGGAATCGTTGTTTAGTTAAGGCCCCCTAAATCCCCCTTAAGGGGACTTTAAAAGAATACTTTTTAAGAAAAAACGACATTGAAAAAAACAAAAAATACAAAAGGAACAGTTGATGTAATTACGCTGGGTTGTTCAAAAAACCTAGTGGATTCGGAGCAACTTATGCGGCAGTTCGATGCTTTGGGGTACAAAGTACGGCATGACGCCGAAAAACCCGATGGCGATATTGTGATTATAAATACCTGTGGATTTATTGGCGATGCCAAAGAGGAAAGTATAAACACTATTCTTCAGTTTGCCGATAGGAAAAAGAAGAAAAAAATGGATAAACTCTTCGTAATGGGTTGTTTATCCGAACGATATCTGGCCGATTTGCAAAACGAAATTCCTGAAGTGGATAAGTTTTATGGAAAATTCAATTACACCAATATACTTACTGATTTAGGACAAGAATTCAGAGCAGATTTAAGGCTCGAACGTACACTTACAACTCCAAAACACTATGCCTATCTGAAAATATCAGAAGGCTGTAACCGTATGTGTTCGTACTGTGCCATTCCACTTATCACGGGCAAACATCGCTCCCGCCCTATCGAAGATATCGAAAATGAAGTGAAAAATCTGGTTGCGCAAGGTGTGAAGGAATTTCATCTGATTGCTCAGGATTTATCGTCGTATGGCTTGGACAAATACAAAGCAATGAAATTGCCCGAATTGGTGGAGCGCATTTCGGATATTCCTGGTGTGGAGTGGATTAGACTCCATTATGCATACCCTGCTCAATTCCCGTACGACATTTTACGAGTAATGCGCGAGCGCGACAATGTTTGTAAATACTTGGATATTGCGTTGCAACACATAAGCGACAATATGCTGAAAATCATGCGACGTAACATCACAAAAGAACAAACATACGAACTTATTAATCGCATCCGAAAAGAGGTTCCTGGCATACATTTACGTACTACCATGCTAGTTGGACATCCGGGCGAAACCGAACAAGATATTGAGGAATTAAAAGAATTTCTTACATTTGCAAAGTTTGAGCGAATGGGTGCATTTACGTACTCGAACGAAGAAGGAACACATGCGTACGAAAAGTATGAAGACAATATACCCGAAGACGTTAAGCAAGACAGATTAAATGCTATCATGGCATTGCAACAAGGCATTTCGGGCACTATTAATCAATCAAAAATTGGCAAAACGCTCAAAGTGATGATTGACAGAATAGAAGGTGAGAATTATGTAGGTAGAACCGAGTTTGATTCACCTGAAGTTGACCCTGAGGTGTTAATTCCACTTTCAACTCAAGGTGTAAAAATTGGCGAGTTTTATTTTGCTGAAATTATTGATACGACCGATTTTGATTTATACGCTAAGTAATTTGCGAGTTATGAGTTTAGAGTTTGAAGTTTCGAATAGAAAATTATGAATCACAAAGAATTAATTTCAAAATTAGCCTTGCGCACTAACTTGCCTAAAACCGAGGTTGAGGCACTGCTTGATGCCACATCAATAATTGTAAAAGAACAACTACTTGAAGGTAAAATTATTGGCATTCAAAGTTTTGGAAGTTTCGAAGTTCGCAAAAAAGAAGAAAGACTATCGGTACATCCGGCCACACAAATACGCACACTTATACCACCAAAATTGGTTGTAAATTTTAAACAAAGTAATATTCTGAAAGATAAATTAAACGAAATAAAGCTATGAGTAAGGATAAAATTTCATCGCAAGAAATGGTTGAACAAATTGCAACCAAACTTTCGGTAAGCAAACGTGTAGCTGAGGAATTTTTAAAATCACTATTTTCCGAAATTGAGGATGCATTGCTCAAAGGTGAATCGGTAAAAATTAAAAACCTTGGAACTTTTAAAATGCAGTGGAACGAACCACGTAAAAGTGTAAACGTCCAAACTGGCGAAGTCATCATTATTGATGGCTACAATAAAGTGACTTTTACGCCTGACTCCGATTTAAAAGAAGCTGTAAATGAGCCTTATGCACATCTCGAATCAGTAGAACTCGATGGACAAGAAGTGCCTTCGTTCGAAATTGAAAAGCCAATTATTCAAACACCCGAAACACTGCGTAATTTAACGGAACAAGCTTCGGAAATCAAGGATATTTTATCCGAAATACAATCATTATCAGCAAAACAGCAGGAATCGAAACCGATTGAGACAATTGAAAAAGTCAATGAAACTGTTGAGAATGAAATACCCGACTACGATTTAATACTGATTGACGAGGAAATTGAAACAATTGAAGAAGAAATAAAA
Organism: uncultured Paludibacter sp.; assembly: GCA_964466415.1. Lineage (GTDB taxonomy): Bacteria > Bacteroidota > Bacteroidia > Bacteroidales > Paludibacteraceae > Paludibacter. The sequence continues at coordinate 11,777 of CAYXQZ010000022.1, read as the reverse complement.
ACTCCCGAGCTAGAAATTGAACCTGAAGCTACACCTGAGGTGAGTATTGCTGAGCCTGAAGTAATTGAAGAGCCAGCAGTTAGCCCCTACGAACCTTCATATTCAGCCCCACAAGAGCCTGAAAAAGAAGAAATTGTACAATCACCGTATGAACCAACATATTACACCGAAAAACAGGAAGCCACAAAACCAAACGACACATTTTCAGAAGTTACAAGTGAGCCTTTTATTCTTGGCAAAAAGAAAAAACGCAAAGGACTTCGGTTATTGCTTGGATTTATTGTAGTCCTACTAATAATTGGTGGAGGAATATACGCTACTTATTTCTCTTCTTCGTGTGTTCGGTGTTGGATAGAGTACGATTTATTATCGGAAACTAATCGTATGAAAATGAACGAATATGCCAACACGTTTAAAGGTTGGTTTACTTCCGATAAAAAAGAGATTAAAAACGAAGCAGTAAAATCAGAACCAGATAGTAAGATATCGTTACCTGCCGATGTTGTTAATACGCCAACTGACACGATTGAAATTATTGAGGATGCAACCAATACAGTTGATAGTTTAGAACTGTTGTTTGATAGTCGACGCGAATATGATGAATATTTAGGCGAAGAAGAAATAAGCGAAGGAACTCGACTAACTACCATTGCACAGCGTTATTACGGCAAAAAAGAGTTCTGGGTGTATATTTACGAAGCAAACCGCGACAATATTGTTCACCCCGACCGCATTACTCCAGGCACCATCGTAAAAGTACCAAAAGTTGACAAACGTTTAATCGACAAAAAGAATCCACGCTGCTTACAAAAAGCAAAAGAATTACACGATTTGTATGTAGGAAAAAAATAATTTTTATTTCAAAAATATCTCTCTTTAAAGTTCTGTATTATAGCACTAATACAGAACTTTTTTTTGTTCATTATTCTTAAAAATAGCCTTATTATTAGTCTCTGGAGGCGTTCTTTGTCATAATAATCTAAAATCAGGTTAATTGTTATTAATTGAGGATTTTAACACATCAATAATAGCTATTTTTGTTCTGCAAATTAAAACACAATACATAAAGTATTTAGTATGGATCAACTAATTGACATTAGAGAACTTAACGAGAGAATTGAAAAGCAAAGTGCATTTGTAGATGCTTTAGTAATGGGTATGGACAAAGTAATTATTGGACAGAAACATTTAGTAGAGTCATTATTAATTGGATTACTTTCAGATGGACATATCCTACTCGAAGGTGTTCCCGGACTTGCAAAAACGCTTGCAATTAAAACATTATCTGACTTAATCAAATGCGACTACAGTCGTATTCAGTTTACGCCCGACTTATTACCAGCCGACGTAGTAGGTACGATGATTTACAGTCAGAAAAGAGAAGAATTTAGCATTAAAAAAGGTCCAATTTTTTCGAACCTTATACTTGCCGACGAAATAAACCGCGCTCCAGCCAAAGTACAAAGTGCTTTGCTCGAGGCCATGCAGGAGCGTCAAGTAACAATAGGCGAAAACACATATAAACTAGATGAACCATTTCTTGTATTGGCTACTCAAAATCCAATTGAACAAGAAGGCACCTATCCACTTCCTGAAGCACAGGTTGACCGTTTTATGCTTAAAGTAATAATTAAGTATCCAAAAAAAGAGGAAGAGAAATTAATTATTCGTCAGAATTTATTAAAAGAAAAACCAAAAGTATCACCCATTTTATCGCCAAAAGATATTATTGCGGCTCGCGATGTAGTGCGTATGGTATATATCGACGAAAAGATTGAACGCTATATTGTTGATATTGTTTTTGCAACTCGCTTCCCTCAAGATTATGGCTTGGAAGGCTTGAAAGATATGATTGCTTTTGGTGCTTCACCACGTGCATCTATCAATTTGGCATTGGCTGCTCGTGCTTATGCATTTATCAAACGTAGAGGTTATGTGATACCTGAAGATATACGTGCAGTATGTTACGATGTATTGCGTCACCGTATTGGCTTAAGCTACGAAGCAGAAGCAAACAACATGACCTCAGACGAAATAATTACAGAAATTCTGAATACAGTTGAAGTACCTTAATCAATTAATAATTAATAATTGACAATTAATAATTGAAGAAGTGGAAACGAGCGAAATTTTAAAAAAGGTACGAAAGATAGAAATTAAGACACGTGGTTTGTCGAAAAATATCTTTGCTGGCGAATACCATTCGGCTTTTAAAGGCAGAGGTATGACCTTTGCCGAAGTGCGTGAGTATCAGTACGGCGATGACATACGATCGATTGATTGGAATGTAACAGCTCGTTTTGGTCATCCGTATATTAAAGTTTTTGAGGAAGAGCGTGAGCTGACAGTAGTACTAATGATTGATGTTTCGGGAAGTAGGAATTTTGGTACAGTATCGCAAATGAAACGCGATATTATAACCGAAACCGCAGCTACCATTGCCTTTTCGACCATTCAAAATAACGATAAAATTGGCGTCATCTTTTTTTCGGATAAAATTGAAAAATTTATTCCTCCAAAAAAAGGAAAGAAACATGTGCTACATATTATTCGTGAGTTGATTGATTTTAAGCCAGAGAGCAATTTAACCAATATAGGCGAAGCACTTCGGTATTTTACCAATGCTATCAAAAAAAGTTCTACTGCTTTTATCATTTCGGATTTTGTTGATGCTGATTTTGAAAAAGAACTCACCATAGCTAATCGCAAACACGATATTGTGGCTTTACAGGTATATGATATTCGTGAAACTGAATTACCTGATGTTGGATTGATTAAGCTAAAAGACGCGGAAACAGGAAAACGAATTTGGGTAGACACTTCCGACAAAAGACTTCGAACGTCGTACAAACATAGTTGGGGCGAGAATCAACTTTCGTTGCAAAAATCGTTTACAAAATCGGGAGTCGACTTTGTATCAATGAGTACTTCGGACGATTATGTACGCTCGCTTATGAAATTATTTAAAATGAGAGCCTAAAACTCAATTAATAATTGATAATTAACAATGAATATTTTAATGAAACGAGCAGTATTGTTCTTATTAATACTTTTTCTATTTTGCTCAAATGCATTTTTGAACGCTCAAAAATTTACTGTAGATGCTAAAATTGACTCTACAGTTATTCTTATTGGTGGACAAACTGCATTGTCATTCGAAATCAACCAGAAACCAAGTGATAAAGTAATTTCACCTTTATTTTCGGATACAATTATTGGCGGAATTGAAATAGTAGAAGCGCTAAAAACCGACACTACAAAGGCCGACAATGGCAATATACTAATAAAACAACGCTACGTTGTGACTTCGTTTAACGATTCGTTGTTGTATATTCCGCCTTATCCATTTATTTTGGGAGATGATACTGTTTGGTCAAAATCGCTTTCGCTTAAAGTAGTACAACCATTTCAGATCGACACAGCATCGAATCAAATAGCCGACATTAAAATGGTTATGGACCCACCTTTTAATTGGAAAGCCATTGTACGTATTGCACTTGTTGTTTTATTGATACTAATTGCTTGTATATTAATTTTCTTTGTTATACGCCGTTTGGTTCAAAAGAAACCAATATTCGAGACCAAAACACCCGAAGTTATTCAGCCAGCACATATTATTGCCATATCAGCTCTTGATAGAATTAAAAACGAAAAAGCATGGCAACAAAACCGTACAAAGCAATATCATACCGATATTACTGATACGCTGAGGGTGTATATTGAAAAAATTTACAATATCCCTTGTATGGAAATGACTTCGGAAGAGATAATTGAAAATTTGAATCATTTGCGTTTCGAAAACAAACAAGCCTATACAATGCTTGTTGAAATACTTAAACTTGCCGACTTAGTTAAGTTTGCAAAATGGGAAGCAGCTCCCGACGAACATGAACATAGTTTATCCAATGCATACCAGTTTGTAAACGAAACAAAAATTATTGAAGAAATTATTGAGACTGAAGACAATACTATAAAAGAATAATATTTCTACGACGGTAAATTTTATCAAAAAATGACATTTAATAATCCCGAATATCTTTTTATACTATTACTGCTTATACCAACAATATATTGGTATGTGAAAGAGATGTATAAATCCGATGCAAGTATGCAAATCTCAACCCATCGGAACATACAGCAAATAAAGAAAAGTACTAAAATAAAACTGCTACATGCTCCTTTTGTGCTTCGTACATTGGCAATTATTTTCTTAACTATTGCATTGGCTCGTCCACAAGCATCAAACTCATGGCGTACCGAAAATACTGAAGGAATTGACATAATGCTTGCGCTCGACATATCGGGAACCATGATGGCTGAAGATTTGAAACCTAATAGATTGGAAGCATCCAAAGATGTGGCTACAGAATTTATTCTTTCGCGCCCGAACGACAATATTGGATTAGTAGTTTTTTCGGGCGAGAGTTTTACGCAATGTCCGCTTACCACAGACCATGCTGTATTAGTAAATCTTTTTAAAGGTGTGGAATACGGAATGATTGAAGATGGTACCGCCATTGGACTTGGATTGGCAAATGCCATAAATCGTATAAAAGATAGTAAAACCAAATCGAAAGTTATTATCTTACTAACCGACGGGTCCAATAACCGAGGTGATATTGCACCCATTACAGCTGCCGAAATTGCTAAAAGCTTCGGAATTAGAGTGTATGCCATTGGCGTAGGCTCGTACGGTAAAGTAAATATACCTGTACAAACACCTATGGGTATGCAATACCAACAAATGGATTCTGAATTCGACGAAAAATCATTGCAAGAAATTGCCTCAATGACAGGTGGAAGCTATTTTAGAGCTACTAACAACACAAAACTCAGAAGTATTTATCAAGAAATTGACCAATTGGAAAAAACAAAGATAAATGTAAAAGAATACAGTAAAAAAAATGAAGAATTTTATGTATTTGCATTGTTGGCATTTTTGTTTTTATTGACAGAAATAGTTTTGAGAAATACACTTTTGAGGAAAATACCATAAAGTTTTAATGGTAAATAGTAAATGAAAAAATTGTAAATAAACAACATGTTTAGATTCGCACATCCAGAATATTTGTTCCTGCTCATTACAATCCCTGTATTGATTGGGCTATTCATATACACGCAATACATCCGAAAAAAGAAAATTAAACTTTTTGGTAATCCTGAACTATTGGCCGAATTGATGCCCAATATTTCATACATTCGTCCACAAGTAAAATTCTACATTCAGGTTGCAGCTATTGCATTGTTAATTATTGTATTAGCACAACCTCAGTTCGGCACAAAAGTTGAAAAAGAAAAACGTAAAGGTATTGAAGTGATGATTGCATTGGACATTTCGAATTCGATGATGGCTCAAGATTTACAACCAAGCCGACTCGAAAAATCCAAACAAGTGCTATCGAAACTTGTGGATAATATGACCGAAGATAAAGTAGGTTTAGTTGTTTTTGCCGGCGATGCATACACGCAATTACCTATTACAGTGGATTATGTATCGGCTAAAATGTTTATGAGTACAATAAACCCAAAACTTGTTCCGCGTCAAGGTACTGCCATTGGTACTGCTATCGATTTATGTATAAAATCATTTGGCGAAACAAAAGAAAAAAGCGAAGCCAGTCGTGCAATTATTGTTATAACCGATGGTGAAAATCACGAAGACGATGCCATTGGAGCAGCCAAATTAGCAACCGAAAAAGGAATAATTGTTCATGTAATTGGAATGGGAAAACCCGAAGGTGCTCCAATACCAGTTGATGGCACTATGAGTTTTTGGAAAGACAAAGATGGCAATGTGGTAGTGTCCAAATTGAATGAGGAAATGTGTAAAAACATTGCTCAAGCTGGTGGAGGCGTTTATGTACGTGCTGATAATTCCAATTCGGCTAATAGAGTTATAAATAAAGAACTAGACAAATTAGCAAAATCCGATATTAAAACACAGGTTTTTTCGGATTACAACGAACAATTTCAGTCCTTTGCCATTTTTGCTTTAATTTTATTATTGATTGAGGGTTTTATATTCGACAGACAGAATAAAAAACTGAACAAACTCAAGATATTTAACTTAAAAGAAAAAATACTAAAAAAGGAGTAAGTGGTTTTTAAGTTACGAATTACGAGATTTGAGTTACGAGTTTTTAGCTACGAATTACGAGTTTTGAGTTGATGGTCTGTAGATTACTTTTAATAAATTTGAATTTT
>CAYXQZ010000022.1:0-5473 GCA_964466415.1 uncultured Paludibacter sp. | reverse complement strand
TTTGAGAGTTTGAAGATTTGAGAGTTTGAAGATTCCGAATAAAATAGCTTGTAACATTTAGATATAATTGTATGAGAATTAAGATAGTATTATTACATTTTTTATTGCTTACAGCTCTCTTGGCAGGCGCACAAGAACCAGTTCGTTTCACGGCTTCAGCGCCATCTACTGTCATTCTTGACCGACCATTTCAGTTAGTTTATACAGTAAATGCTACTGGAAAAGATTTACGCACTTCCGACTTTAATAATTTTGAAGTATTGGCTGGACCATTCGAATCACGTAGTTCGAGTTATCAAATTGTAAATGGCAAAACAAATTCATCAGTATCGGTTTCGTATACATATACTTTACAAGGCACTAAAACAGGAACATTTACTATTCCATCGGCAAGCATTACTGTTGATGGTAAAAAATACAATTCAAACGGATTATCCATAAAAGTGTTGCCTGCCGATGATAATGCATCAACAAAATCGGGCAAAGAAGAATCGCAAGCAAGGTCGGCAGCAGGTCAAGGCATAAGCAACGACAATGTTTTTATTAAAGCCAGTGTATCCAAAACTAATGTGTACGAACAAGAACCGATATTGGTAACTTACAAATTGTACACTTTACTTGATGTAGTGCAGTGTGCAAACAAAAAAATGCCCGATTTCAAAGGTTTTATGAAGAACGAAATTGAATTGTCGCAAAACAAACAATTTTCGTACGAAAACTTTAATGGAAGAAACTATGGAACTGTTGTATTGTATCAAGTTTTACTATTCCCTCAACAAGCAGGCGAACTCAAAATTGACAAAGCAGTTTTTGATGCGGTAATTCGAGTTGAAAACAAACAACAAATGCGTAGTATTTTCGATGATTTTTTTGATTCCTATTCCAACGTACAAAAAACCATTTCGGCTCCAGCTACTGTCGTTAAAGTTAACCCTTTGCCTGCTAATAAGCCTGCCAATTTCAACGGCACTGTAGGTACTTTATCCATGTCGTCGAGTATTTCGTCCGAAAACATTAAAGCGAACGATGCTGTAACATTAAAGATTATTATTTCGGGTAATGGCAATTTGAAACTAATTCAGAATCCCGAAATTAAATTCCCTGATGGTTTTGAGGTGTACGACCCCAAAGTCAATAACAATTTCAAAACCAACATAAACGGCATATCGGGAACTAAAATTATCGAATACATGTTTATTCCACGTCATGGTGGTGATTTTCAAATTCCATCGACCGAAATTGCCTATTTTGACATAAAAGAAAAAACGTATAAAACCCTACGTACACCTACCTACAACCTAAAAGTACAAAAAGGAACAGGTGAGAGTAATAGCGTGGTAAGCTCGTACGTAGCCAAAGAAGATGTAAAACAACTCGGCAGCGATATACGCTTTATTGTAACTTCTGATTTTGAAGTTGAGAAAGAAAAGAAACCATTTTTTGGTAGCATGCTCTCATGGATAATTTATATCATTCCGCTTATTATCAGTCTTATTTTGTTTTTTGTATTTCAAAAACAAATCAGAGAGAACGCTAACATTAGTTTTGTACGCAATAAAAAAGCAAATAAAGCAGCCCAGAAAAGATTGAAAATAGCTTCGAAACTACTGAACGAAGGTAAAAAAGATTTATTCTACGAGGAGCTTATGAAAGCTGTTTGGAATTACCTAAGTGATAAACTAACGATACCTGTATCGTCGTTAACAAAAGAAAATGTTGTGATTGAGTTACAAAAGTTAGGTGTTGAGGATGAATTAATTAATAAATTCGTCGACATTTTAAACACCTGTGAATTTGCACGATATGCACCAAACTCTGGCCAACAAGAAATGGGTAATTTATACGAAACTACAATAAAAACAATAAGTAGTTTGGAAAACAATATACGAAAAGCCTAATTTTATTCTTGTTTAAATAAAACGCACTTAGGATATGAAGAAAAAAAGATTTTATTCCACAATCACAATACTTGCTCTAAGTTTATGCACCCTTTTTGCTCAAAAGGAGGCTATTGACGAAGCGAATAAACTTTATAAAGCAGGCAACTATCAGGCTGCTGCCATGCATTACGAAGCTATTGTACAAAAATATGGCGTATCGGCAGAACTGTATTACAACACTGCCAATGCTTATTACAAAACCGGTGAGGTAGGAAGATCAATTTTAAACTACGAACGTGCACTACGCCTTGCTCCTAACTACGATGATGCTGAAGCAAATTTGGAGCTAGCTCAAACAAAAATTGTAGATAATATTGTGCAAGTACCTCCATTTTTTGTAAAACGATGGATTGACAATATTATCAAACTACTTTCGATTGATCAATGGTATGTATTGAGTGTTATACTTCTTATTATTACATTATCATGCTTCTTGTTTTTCATTTTTGGAAACAGTATGATAATCCGTAAAATTACATTTTATGCTGCATTTATACTGTTAGCAATAACTGTAGTTACTATCATTTTCACTTCAGTACGTCACAATCAGCTTATGAATCACAACGAAGCTATTATCATGTCGGGTACTGTTACTATCAAAAGTTCGCCTGATAAAAGTGGAACTGATTTATTTCAACTACACGAAGGCACAAAAGTATCAATTAAAAGCGCGCTTGATCAATGGATTGAGATTAAAGTTGGAAATGGAAATATCGGTTGGATTGAAGCTAAGGATATTGAAAAAATATAACTTGATATGGATATAATAACGCAATTAATTGCAATAGACAAACAAATATTTTTGCTAATAAACAGCTTACATTCAGCGTATTTCGATGCCTTTATGTATACCATTAGCAAAGTTCCTGTTTGGATTCCATTTTATATATCTGTAGTTTATGTATTGCTAAAAACATATCGTAAAAAAGGACTATGGATAGTTTTGGTTTTAATTCTTAGCGTTGTAATGTCGGATCAAATATCAGTGTTTATAAAAGAAACTGTACAACGTCTTCGACCTTCGCACGACGAGAGTTTAGCGAATTTCATTCACTTGGTAAATAACAGAAAAGCTGGCTTATATGGCTTTGTGTCATCGCATGCAACAAATACAGTAGGCTTTGCGTTATTAAGTTCATTGATAATCCGCAATAAACTTTATAGTATCTCCGTTTTACTATGGGCTTCAATAGTTTGTTATTCACGTATTTACCTCGGTGTACATTTTCCGCTTGACATTATTGGAGGCGCCCTACTGGGTACTATTATTGCGGTTTTTCTTTATTCTGTTTACTCACAAACATTTCTGAAAAAATACAAACATCTTGAGATTGAGAATCCAAAAATTCCAATTATTACCTTAAGCATTATTGGTTTGTCAATCCTTATTTTCTCATTTTTGGATAAATAAAAAGCAGTTCATTTTAAAGTATTTAACTGCAATTTAAATTCTTACCTCAACCCCTTGTTCTTTTAAAAACGATTTAAGTTCAGGTATTCCGATTTCTTTATAGTGAAAAATACTGGCAGCCAATGCAGCATCGGCTTTACCTTGATCAAAAACAGTAATAAAATGCTCCATTGTTCCTGCGCCACCACTTGCAATGACAGGTACATTTACAGCTTCGGACACAGCGCGTGTAATATCAAGCGCAAATCCATCTTTTGTTCCATCGTTGTTCATCGAAGTAAGTAAAATTTCGCCAGCTCCAAGTGCCACAGCTTGTTTTGCCCATTCCACAGTTTTAATGTCGGTAGGTACTCGTCCACCATTCAAAAACACAAACCACTCGCCATCAATGCATTTTGTATCAATAGCTAACACCACACATTGACTTCCAAACTGACTGGCCAATTCGCTGATTAGTTGTGGATTGCGAACTGCCGAGGTATTTACCGAAATTTTATCGGCACCACATGCCAATAATACCGACACATCTTCAACACTCGATATCCCTCCACCCACTGTAAAAGGTATATTAATATGTTTTGCAATGCGCGTAACCAATTCCGACAAAGTTTTCCGTTTTTCGTTGGTGGCCGTTATATCCAAAAACACCAGTTCGTCGGCACCCATTTGAGCATACAAAGCACCCAACTCAACAGGATCGCCCACATCGGTAATATTCAAAAAGTTGATTCCTTTTACCGTTTTGCCATCTTTTATATCCAGGCAGGGAATAATTCGTTTTGCTAACACCTTAAGTTCAATTATGAATTATGAATTATGAATTTAAATATCGAGCTATTTTCTATTAAATCAAAACTGTTAATGCTGACTTTTCTTCGTTCCAATTGCCAAGTTGCACCATTTCAACAGTATTCACTTTCGATTTATCATAAAGCCGTTCAACTTTAATATAATTATTGGTAAATCCTACCAACTTATCACCTTGCTGTCGGCTTTCCCAAAGCACAGGATAAGTTTTCGAAATATGCGATTCGTAAAATTTTTGAATCTTTTTATCCGAAAGCAAATGCAATATCTCACTTCGTTTTTTGCGCTCCGGAATAGGCGTATTTTGCTCTATGTCAAGCATTTTTGTACCTGCACGTTCGGAGTATGTAAACACATGTAACTGCGAAATATCCAAGGTATCGATAAACTCGCAGCTTGCCTCAAACAATTCGGCAGTTTCGCCACGTACGCCCACTATTACATCCACACCTATAAATGCATGTGGCATTAACGATTTAATTTTCTGAACTTTATTTTCAAAAAGTTCCCGCTTGTATTTTCGTTTCATCAGTTGCAACACCTCATTTGTACCTGATTGCAATGGGATATGAAAATGTGGCATAATCCTTTTGCTAGTTACCACAAAATCAATCAGTTCATCCGTAAGTAAGTTTGGTTCAATCGACGAAATTCGAAAACGAACATCACTATCCATAGCATCAAAAGCCTTAACCAAGTCTAAAAAGCTTTCGCCATTACTTTTGCCAAAATCACCAATATTTACACCGGTCAACACTATTTCCTTAGCACCCGCATGTATTGCTTCCCATGCTTTTTCGATAGTTTGCTCAATACTAGCACTTCTACTAGCTCCACGAGCAAAAGGAATAGTACAATACGTACAATAATAATCGCAGCCATCCTGTACTTTCAAAAAATAACGCGTACGATCATCGCGTGAACACGAAGGGGTAAATTCCTTTATTTTATTAATTTTGGTAGTATAAAATGAAGCTGGTTTATCTGTCTCTATATTTCGGATATAGTCCAGAATGCTAAACTTTTCGTTGGCACCCAATACCAAATCAACACCTTCAATTTTCGAAATCTCTTCGGGTTTTAATTGAGCATAACAGCCTGTAACAACCATTATAGCATTCGGATGTTGACGGTTAAGTTTCGAAATAGCCTGACGGCATTTACGATCGGCTGTATCGGTCACCGAACAAGTATTAATAACACACACATCAGCCGATTCACCTGCACGCGCTTTTACGAAACCCTCATCGGTCATTTTTTTACCAATTGCAGATGTTTCGGCAAAGTTCAACTTACATCCCAAGGTATGAAATGC
>CAYXQZ010000021.1:29176-31607 GCA_964466415.1 uncultured Paludibacter sp. | reverse complement strand
ATTCGGGTGCTTTTTTTCCATTTCCTAACAGAGTTTTCTTTTGTTTACCTAAAATTAAATCTACGAGTTGGAATTTGGACAAATCAACATCCTTGTCAGTTACTGCTTTTACACTTGATGATACAAACGAAAATCCAGCTGCTTTTATTGCTTTTCCGTGTAAATAAGGATAATCAAAGCTATTACCAGCAATAACTTTATCTTCGTAATTGGTATAACTGTGTCCGAATCCTGGATTTTCATCGCTTTTCCACGGTTTTGTTCTATCAAAATCAAACTGTTTACCAATAAAACTATAATCGTTTATATACGGTACCCCAGCATCTTTATCATACAAAAAACCTCCATTGGTGTGATTATTAGTAAAACTTCCTGGCGCACTTATTCTATCAAACCCATTTACTATCAGCACTTCGGGGTGCGAATTATTGACTCTACAAGCCGCCAATATTTCCGAAGGAAAACTTTCGCCACCTTTATTTAAGGCCGTAACTTTGAAACTATAAATTTTACCAGACTGAACATCCACCGTTGTTTTAGTTCCATTTACTAGTTGACCGTTATTAAAATCGCCTTCGTCGATGCGGGTGTAAAGTATGTATTTTTCGGGAACTGCTGTTGGTTCAATACTATCAATGGTGGCATTCCAACTAAGTTGAACAGTATTTTTTGCTTTAAATTGACATCTGAACTTCTCTACAGGCAGTGGCTGAACAACATACTGCTTGCTATCGGCATGCATATAACGCAGTATTCCTTTGTAAATAGCACGACTCACCACAAAACGGAAACGAGGATCGAGGCCATAACGCATATCGGCAAAATTCTGGTGCGAAAGCAATTCCAATAGCATTACAGGCACTTCGGGCGAACGGGATTCGCTGTAGTTTTTATTCCACAATCCACGTCGAACCCATTCGGGAGCAAAGCTTTTGCGCACATCATCGGTAATTTGTGTTTGAATTAAATCGGCCAAATCGCGCGATGCCCAACGAGATTGACCATTCTCGAATACAGTTTTTCCATCGGCATTTGTTACTGTACAAATACTCAAAGTACCAATAATAGAGTCGTTCATGGTAGTTCCTGCATCGCTGTGAAAAGCAAAGGCCATATCAATAGGCATATTTAAGCCTTGCCTGTTAGGCAAAACAGATGATCCGCCAGCCAAATAGTTCACCCATATTCCACGCGATTGATAATCGTCGGTATAATCATTTTTACCTTTGCTACGGCTGTAAATACTATCGGGCATACCAGCCCATTGCAACCAATAACGAGCCCCTTCGGTATAGCGAGGATAATTACTGATTTGTGGTTTTATAAGCTCAACTGGTGCAGCAATCTCAGCTAGTTTTGTTGTATCTGAGCTTTTCTGATTCGGTAAAATTCCGTTCTGATTGGGCATACGAGCAATATTGCCCATACCACCACCTATTTTTACGGCATCGGCAGTAACCACCTTACTATCGTGCGAACTATAATTGGACAACACTACTTTAAAATGATTGTTGCGCCCTTTATCAAACATAAAACTGCCCAAATAAATCCAAGTGCCGCCACCCATAGTTTGATTTACTTTATAATCGGTTTTTCCACCTTTGTGATAAACTGTATAACGCGCATCGGGTGCACTATTTCGGACCGTTTTGTACGATACATAAACAGCATATTTATCATTTTCGGGTATTGATGGTATCCACTCTGCATAACTCAGTTCATCCACATTATCAATACATTCGGCCATTTTATAAGTTCCCATTGAAAATGGATTATCGCCTTGCAAGTATTCCACTTTGGTATGTGCAAAACCGAGCTCTTTTTTAATCCAGTTTTTAATGTCGGTATTTTCGCGGTAGCGACTTTCGCTGTCAGTATTGTCATTATCGATAATAATTTCGTTACGTTGCGTATCGCGCTCACGAGGAAGCATAAGGTTAGCACCTGCGTTTTCGAGCATGGGAACTAAATAAGGCAAAACAAAGGACTGTGTGTATAAATCTTCCACCGTTTGAAACAATTTAGCACGCTGCCAAAGCCATTTTTTAGCTCCCTGATTGTAATATAAACCATGACTTTGCCACAAAGCTATTAACTTGTTATGCAATCCGTTACTTGGCTGATACGGTCGCGAAAGATTGGTAATAAAAGGTTTGCCACTATACTTCGTATCAAATAACTTGGTATTTTCAATAGTCTTGGCGTAATAACTGGGAATTAAATCTTCAATTTTTTGTCGGTCGGTTAAACAAACAATTTTAAAATCGGGATATAACTTACGGGTAACGTTCGAAATCATGGAATAAATGCGCTCTACATTTTCGGGTCGAAAAGGTATATAACTGAATGCTTCCGATGCAACAACAGTAAGTGTATTCTCAGCTTCGTTCACCTGCAAGGGCGAAACACTAATTCGACCTACATTTGCTGA
>CAYXQZ010000021.1:14719-29076 GCA_964466415.1 uncultured Paludibacter sp. | reverse complement strand
TCCATTTTCAAAATCGTGGCTAATGATTTCGAATTTACCAATTTCGGACGTATTAGTTACATGCTGACCAATACAAGCACACGCATCGTAATCGCCCACTTTAATAACTCGCAAGGTTTGCGAAGCATCATCCGGAAGTTTCGATAGGTCAACTAAAGTAGCAGCCTCGCTCCTACTCATAAGTTCCTCTACAACGGGCAATTGCATATCAATTACTTCATTTACTTTACGCACAATAGCTTCCACTTGTTCGGGGGTAGGTGCCTCAGCAAGCATATAATCGCATTTGCTTTTTTTGCGTTCAATGTGTGCATTCATGGACCTGCCACAGTTAAACATACGCACCATAGTTTGATTTAATATATGTTCGGCAGTATGCATATCGCAGGCATACAGCTTCTTAGCTTCGTTTAATTGATCTTGCATAGGGTTTTTAATTTTCAACAAAGATAAAAAAAATACTTGTATAAAAAACCATTCGCCACCACTACAGTTAGAAAAATAATGAATATATTTGTACCAATTTTACAAACAGAAAAACAATCATAGAAAACCACTAGCTCGGGTGCTTAAAAAAGTTGAAAACTATATTGAAAAAAACAATTTACTTTGCTCGTATGCTAAAGTAATTGTGGGTGTGAGCGGTGGTGCCGACTCGGTGGCGTTGCTTCATATTTTAAAACAACTCGGACATAACTGTGTAGTAGCGCATTGCAACTTTCATTTACGGGGTGAGGAATCGGACAACGACGAAATGTTTGTGCGTGAATTGGCTAACGAACTGCATCTTGCCTATGAACAAATAGATTTTGACACTACGGATTATGCTCGAAAATGCAAAATATCGGTCGAAATGGCTGCCCGTGAACTGCGCTACAACTGGTTTGAACAACTACGCAAAACGCATAACGCTACAGCCATTGCTGTGGCGCATCATGCCGACGATAATGTAGAGACTTTGTTGATGAATTTAACCCGTGGCACTGGGCTTAAAGGCCTTACAGGCATTCCCTTGCAAAATGGTTATATTGTTCGTCCACTTTTATGCTGCACCCGTGCCGACATTGTTAATTACCTGATTAAGTACAATTTACATCATATTACCGACTCTACAAACGCTCAAAACGATTATACACGTAATAAATTTCGCAATCAAATCATTCCACTTTTCGAAGAGATTAATCCTTCGTTTAAACAAACAATTACTGCATTAATTGAGCGATTCGAAGAAATTGAAGCCGTTTATAATGAAAAAATGACTGAAACCTCATCCAAAATTACGTTGACCGAAAACAATTACTTTAAAATTGACATTCAACAATTAAAGCGTACAAAATACAGCAAATCATTACTTTACGAGATACTACTCCCCTATTCGTTTCATGCCGATACGGTCGAAAATATTATTCAAAATCTAGACAGTGAATCAGGAGCCGTATTTTATTCCATTACGCACAAACTGTTACACGATAGAGATTTTTTAATAGTAAGCAAAAATAAAATACCATTACAACAAAGTTATAGTATTAGCGAATCGGACACCGAAATTTCAGAACCTATACATTTAAATATTAGTAAACGAATTTACAATACTAAAATAGCAAAATCGAAACTTTTTGCCACACTCGATGCATCCAAAATCACATTTCCTTTAATATTAAGGCATTGGCAAAAAGGGGATAGTTTTGTGCCCTTTGGCATGAATAATAGCAAAAAGCTAAGCGATTTTTTCATTGACATGAAAATGAATCGTTTTGAAAAAGAAAACACATGGCTTTTGTGTGCTGGCAATGATATAGTTTGGGTTGTGGGACACCGTATTGACAATCGTTTTTGTGTAGATTCCAATACGAAGGATATTATTGAAATTCAATTGATTGATAATCAATAGCCATTTAATTAATAAAATTATTTAATTTATTGCGATTAATTTATGCCAAAAAATTGCTAATTCAGAATTTAGTTGTATATTTGCACCGATTTCATTGCTACAAGAGCTTCCTGCTTTTGTTTAAATCAAAAAAAAATCAACAATAATTATACATTCACAAACAAAACGTGATTTCCTTTTCACAAGGAAGGATTCCCTCAAAACGTTTATTTACCTCATTTATGACTAACTACAACATTTTGCAACTCAATGCGAAAGATTTGTCCGCCCTGAAGGACATTGCCATTGAACTCGGATTAAAAGTTTCGAACTCGGCTAAAAAAGAACAATTGATTTACGACATTCTCGATCGTCAGGCCGAAGTTAATGCACAAGAAAAAACAAAGGTTGAAAAACCAACTATCGACAAGCAAAAACGCATGCGTGTACAAATTGACAAAAAAGGTGTGGAACCAAAAACCAACCCTACGGTCAATGTAAAACAGGAAAAGAAAGTGGAACCAATTGTAGAAAAAGCAATTGTAGAAAAGAAACAAGAAGTTGCTGTAACTGTACCAACTCCCGAAAAAGTGGATAATGCGCCTGCAAACAAAGCAAAAGCCAAGTCGAAAAAACCACTGAAAGCAGTAAAAGAAGTAAAAGCTCCTGAAACAGTAGTTGAAGTTGAAGTTCCAGCCGAAGTAGCTGTAGAAGTAGCAGCTGAAGTTCCTACTAAAACACAACCAGTTGCCAAACAAGGTGAGAAAAAACTGCGCGACCGGATTATTAAAAAACCAATTTTAGCATCCGAAATCAAAGCTACTGTTGCAACTACTGAAATAGAAGAAGCAGAAGTAACACCTACAACTACCGAAGTGACTGAAAGCGTTACTAATACAGAAAATCAGAATTCTGAAAACGAAACGCCACAACAAGCCCCTCAACCTGAGGCACATCAAAACAGACACAAGCAACAAGACAATAACCGTCAACGTTTCAACCCACATCAACGCAACGAAAAACAATTCGATTTTGATGGAATTCTTGAAGGTACGGGTACACTTGAGATGATGCAAGATGGATATGGCTTTTTGCGTTCGGCTGATTACAATTACCTTGCTTCGCCCGACGATATTTATGTATCGCAATCGCAAATCAAACTTTTTGGACTTAAAACAGGCGACACCGTGAATGGTGCTATCCGTCCGCCCAAAGAAGGCGAAAAATACTTTCCACTTATCAAAGTAAATAAAATCAATGGCCGTTCGCCCGAATACGTTCGCGACCGTGTACCATTTGAACATTTAACTCCATTATTTCCGGATGTGAAATTTAACCTCACAAGCGGAAAAGGCGATTCTTTATCGACTCGTATGGTTGATTTATTTTCGCCAATTGGAAAAGGACAACGTGGATTGATTGTAGCACAACCAAAAACTGGTAAAACAGTACTATTGAAGGATATAGCAAATGCAATTGCTCAAAATCACCCTGAAGTATATATGATTGTACTTTTGATTGACGAACGTCCTGAAGAGGTTACAGATATGGCCCGTAGCGTACGTGCCGAAGTAGTTTCGTCTACTTTCGACGAACCAGCCGAGCGTCACGTAAAAGTAGCAAGCATGGTACACGAAAAAGCAAAACGTATGGTTGAATGTGGACAAGATGTAGTTATTCTACTCGACTCTATTACACGTTTGGCTCGTGCTTACAATACTGTTTCGCCTGCATCGGGTAAAATCCTTTCGGGTGGTGTTGATGCCAACGCATTGCACAAACCAAAACGTTTCTTTGGTGCTGCTCGTAATATCGAAAACGGTGGTAGCTTAACAATTATTGCTACGGCTCTTACCGAAACTGGATCGAAAATGGACGAAGTAATTTTCGAAGAATTTAAAGGTACAGGTAATATGGAATTGCAATTGGATCGTAAATTATCGAACAAACGTATTTTCCCTGCTGTGGATATCATGGCTTCAAGCACTCGTCGCGACGATTTATTGCTCGACCAAGACACACTCAACCGTATGTGGATTATTCGTCGTCATTTAGCCGACATGAACTCAACAGAGGCAATGGAATTTTTGAGAGACAGAATGGAACGTACCGAAAACAACACAGAATTTTTATTAAGCATGAATAGCTAATTAAATTAATAAACACAAAAGATTAAAGATGAAACTATTAGAAGGAAAAGTGGCTATTGTAACAGGAGCTGCACGCGGTATTGGTAAAGCAATTGCTTTGAAATTAGCCTCAGAAGGAGCTAACATTGCATTCACCGATTTAAACATCGACGAAAATGCATTGAATACCCAAAAAGAATTGGAAGCAATGGGAGTAAAAGCAAAAGGTTATGCTTCGAACGCTGCTAATTTCGACGAAACACATGCCGTTGTCGAAGAAATTGTTAAAGAATTTGGACGTGTAGATGTTCTTGTAAATAATGCAGGTATTACCAAAGATGGTTTAATGATGCGTATGAGCGAACAACAATGGGACATGGTAATTAATGTAAACTTAAAATCAGCTTTCAACTTTATACATGCATGTACGCCTGTAATGATGAAACAAAGAGCGGGTAGTATTATCAATATGAGTTCGGTTGTTGGTGTATCGGGTAATGCTGGACAATCAAATTACTCAGCTTCGAAAGCTGGTATGATTGGTTTGGCTAAATCAGTTGCAAAAGAATTTGGTTCACGTGGTATACGTGCTAACGCTATTGCTCCTGGTTTTATCGAAACTGAAATGACTCACGCACTAACCGAAGAACAACGTGCTAAATGGAATGAACTTATTCCATTACGTCGTGGTGGTAAACCAGATGAAGTTGCTGCTGTTACTTTGTTTTTAGCTTCGGATCTTTCGAGCTATGTAAGCGGACAAGTTATTAATGTTTGTGGTGGAATGAATACCTAATTCTAATTAATAATTAAGAATTAAGAATGCATGGGGGCTTATGGCTTCCATGCATTTTTTTATTTACAAAAACTTAAATTATTTCGCCACTTCCAATACAGTATGATGCATCAGCATCGTAAATTACACCAAATTGTCCTGGGGCAATGCCTTGTAATTTGTTTTCGGAAAACACACGGTATCCTTCGGGGGTTTTAATGATAGTTGCTTTGGAGAATTCTGGTGTATGTCGTATTTTAAAAGTTACCTCGCATTCGTTTTTCTCCCATGGGTTATCGGTAATGAAATGAAAATCGCGCATCGAAAATTCCTTACCATATTGCGTTTCGGTATCAAAACCCTTCGAAGCCCAAACAATATTGGCATCCACATCCTTGCGAATTACATACCAAGGACCTCCTGAGAGCCCTAAACCTTTGCGTTGCCCTACGGTATGAAACCAATATCCTTTATGTCGACCAAGTATTTTACCTGTTTCGAGTTCCACAATTGGCCCTTCTTTTTCACCTAAATACCTGCGAATAAAATCGTTGTAATTCACTTTTCCTAAAAAGCAAATTCCTTGACTGTCCACACGTTTAGCACTGGGCAAATTGGCTGAGCGAGCAATATCGCGCACATCACTTTTCATCATATCACCAATGGGAAACATGAGTTTTGACACTTGTAAATGGTTTATTTGTGCCAAAAAATCGGTTTGATCTTTAACAGGGTCTTTGGCAGTTCCCAGATAGGTTTTACCATTGCGTTCAATAGTTGTAGCATAATGCCCAGTGGCAGTTTTGTCGAACTCCTTCCCTACCCGCTGCTCAAACACACCAAACTTAATAAGTTTGTTGCACATAACATCCGGGTTTGGTGTAAGTCCATCACGTACTTTACGAATGGTATAATCCACCACATTATCCCAGTAATCCTTATGTAAATCAATAACTTCGAGTTTACAACCATAACGGCGCGCAATAAGCGTTGCCATTTCAATGTCTTCTTCCGAAGTACAATGCAGCAACTCATCGTCGTCCATTCCAATTTTTATGTAAAATAGCGTTGGCGTATAACCCGCCTCTTTGAGCAAGTGCACTACCACCGAACTATCCACACCACCCGAAAGTAAAGAAGCAATATTCATGAGTTATTATCAATTATTAATTGTTAATTATTAATTAGATATAGTATTCCGCCATATCCACAATTCCGGCACGCATAGCGTATTTTGTAGCTTCGTGAATATTGTTGACACTTAATTTTCGGAAAATATTTTTGCGGTGTGTCATTATAGTATGTGAACTTACAAAACGCTGAGCAGCAATTTCTTTAGTTGTTTTACCAAGTGCTATTTCGCGCAAAATTTCTTGTTCGGTAATTGTAAGTTTATTTTCCTGCCGTTTTATATCACCATTTCGTTTGGACACATCCAACAAAATATTACTCACATAATTGCAAATATACCTGCGCCCTTTCATGGCTTCGCGAATGGCAGTCTGAATCTCGTCGGTTGAATTACTTTTGAGTACTACACCAAACGAATTGGTATTGTAGAGTAAATTAACCAAAAAATCGTCGCTAAGTTCTTCTGAAAATAGAATCCAATCCGTTTTTTCGAATCTTGAATTTAGCACAACTAATTCATTTACAGACTCAAAATCGAACAAAGTATAATCTAAAATAACCAAAGCATCATTGTCATTTTGCAACACTTCAAATAGTTCCTTTTTAGAACTTGTTTCAGTAATTAAATTTGATAAATTCAATTTAGCTAGCAAAAATTGAATACCCAAACTTGTAATATTTTGATTAT
The DNA here is from genome assembly GCA_964466415.1 of uncultured Paludibacter sp. GTDB lineage: Bacteria > Bacteroidota > Bacteroidia > Bacteroidales > Paludibacteraceae > Paludibacter. Next base: position 22,483 of record CAYXQZ010000021.1, on the reverse strand, counting down.
CTGCAAGTATAATTCGACGCATAGTTTTCCGTGTAATTTATGCAAAGGTAAGAATTTTGAAATAAAAATTTTGTCAAATCTTTAAAATATTATGTTTTTCTATATTATTATGTATAATATCAGTGAACATTTTTCAAGTTCAATTGTTAATTTTGTATGAATATCGATTCATAACTCCTATTGCTAATGAATTTTAGCTATATTTGTATGTGATATTATTACAAATTGAAAAAAAATACAAAAACAGATGATTTTTGACTATCAAATGATGGAGTTGTTGTATGCTTCATTGCCAAACAGAATTGAAAATGTAAAATCAATTTTACAACGTCCACTTACGTTGACTGAAAAAATTCTTTATGCTCACTTAGCTAAAGATGAAGAAATTAAAAGTTTTGAACGCGGTGTTGACTATGTAAATTTCGCGCCCGACAGGGTTGCAATGCAAGATGCTACAGCACAAATGGCATTGCTACAATTGATGAATTCTGGTCGTAAAACCGTGGCTGTTCCTTCTACAGTACATTGCGACCACTTAATCCAAGCCTATAAATCGGCTAATATTGATTTGGCTACTGCCAATGACACTAATCGTGAAGTTTACGATTTCTTGAGTGCTGTTTCAAACAAATTTGGTATTGGTTTTTGGAAGCCAGGAGCTGGTATTATTCACCAAGTGGTGTTGGAAAACTATGCTTTTCCGGGTGGAATGATGGTTGGTACCGATTCGCATACAGTTAATGCTGGCGGACTGGGCATGATTGCCATTGGAGTAGGTGGAGCTGATGCTGTTGATGTTATGGCTGGCATGCCTTGGGAACTTAAAATGCCAAAAATTATTGGAGTAAAACTAACTGGTAAAATGTCAGGTTGGACTTCGCCTAAAGATGTAATTTTGAAATTAGCGGGTATTTTAACTGTAAAAGGTGGTACAAATGCTATTATTGAATATTTTGGTGAAGGTACAGCTTCGATATCAGCAACCGGAAAAGGTACAATTTGTAATATGGGAGCCGAAGTAGGTGCTACAACTTCCATCTTCCCATTCGACGAAAAATCTGTTGCATACCTTGTTGCTACTGGTCGTAAAGAAATAGCTGACATAGCTCAAAATAACATTGCATACCTTCAGGCCGACAATGAAGTGATTGCAAACCCAGAAAAGTATTACGATAGAATAATTGAAATTAATCTGAGTGAACTTGAACCACACATAAATGGTCCTTTTACACCCGACTTAGCCTATCCAATTTCGGAATTTGGTAAAATTGTAAAAGAAAAAGGCTATCCTCAAAAAATGGAAGTTGGTTTAATAGGTTCTTGTACCAACTCTTCGTACGAAGATTTGACACGTGCTGCATCTATTGTAAAAAAGGCCAAAGAAGATGGATTAAGTGTTAATGCTCAATTTATTATCAATCCAGGCTCTGAACAAGTGCGCTATACAGCCGAACGCGATGGCGTGTTGGCCGAATTTGAATCGGTAGGTGGAATAGTAATGGCCAATGCCTGTGGACCATGTATTGGACAATGGAAACGTGAGATTGACGTTCCTGAGCGTCCTAATTCAATTATCACTTCATTCAATCGTAACTTTGCTAAACGTGCCGATGGCAATCCAAATACGCATAACTTTATTGCTTCGCCCGAAATTGTTGCAGCATTAACCATTGCAGGCGATTTATGTTTCAATCCATTAAAAGACACACTTACAAATTCTAAAGGCGAAAGCATTCAGTTAGCAGAGCCAAAAGGATACGAATTACCGATAAAAGGATTTGCAGTAGAAGATGCTGGATACCAAGCACCTGTAGCCGATGGAAGCAAAATTGAAGTAGTTATTAGTCCTGATTCAAAACGCTTACAAATATTAGCTCCTTTTAAAGCTTGGGATGGAAATGATTTGATAGATCAACCTTTACTAATAAAAGTAAAAGGCAAATGTACAACCGATCATATTTCGATGGCTGGACCTTGGTTACGATTCAGAGGACATTTGGATAATATATCGGACAATATGCTTATTGGAGCGGTAAATACTTTTAACGACAAAACAAATTCAGTACTTGATGTACAAACAGGTGAATACATAGCAGTTCCAGCATTGGCTCGTAAGTTAAAAGCTCAAGGTATTGGTTCTGTGGTTGTAGCTGAAGAAAACTATGGCGAGGGTTCAAGTCGTGAGCATGCTGCCATGGAGCCACGATTCTTAAATGTAAAAGCAATAATTGTAAAATCATTTGCTCGTATACACGAAACAAACTTGAAAAAACAAGGAATGCTGGCTTTAACTTTTTCCGATAAAAATGATTATGATAAAATTCGTGAAAACGACACCATCAGCATACTTGGATTAACAACTTTTGAGCCAGGAAGAAATTTAACAATAAAGTTAAAACATTCTGATGGAAGTAGTGAACAATTTGAGGTAATTCACACTTATAATGATGCACAAATTGAGTGGTTTAAATCGGGAAGTGCATTAAATGGATTGAAATAATAGAAAAAATAATAATATCAAAAAAAATCAATGTTTATGGAAAAAGATTTTTTAATTTACAAATTGTCCGAAACGATTAAAACAACTAGTCGTATCGACAAAGAATTGTTCACTCAGTTTAATGTTAAGAGAGGCTTACGTAATGAGGATCACTCAGGAGTGTTAGTTGGATTAACTAAAGTAGGTGATGTAGTGGGTTACGAAAAACAACCCGAAGGTGGATTGAAAGCCGTTCCTGGCAAATTAATTTACAGAGGAATTGATGTAGAAGATTTAGTTCATGGTTTTTCGAATGAAAACCGTTTGGGATTTGAAGAAACTGCATTTTTACTCCTTTCAGGATATCAACCTGATGCCGAAGAGCTAAAAGCATTTTCAAAAATGTTAGTCGACAGTATGGTATTGGCTCAAAAAGCAACTATGAATATCATTGATCTTGAAGGTCAGGACATTATGAATATATTAGCTCGTAGTGTATTGGAAATGTATACGTTCGACTCAAACCCTGATGATATTTCGCGCGATAATTTAATTCGTCAATCCATCGATTTGATTGCCAAATTCCCCACCATTGTAGCTTATGCTTACAATATTCTCCGTCATTCGCAGCAAGGTCGCTCTTTACACATTCGTCATCCGAACGAAAACATGTCATACGCCGAAAACTTCTTGTTTATGATGAAGGGGCCAAATAATTACACCGAATTGGATGTAAAAATTTTGGACTTAACGCTTATTTTGCATGCTGATCATGGTGGTGGTAACAACTCTACATTTGCCGTACGCGTTGTAAGTTCAACACTTACTGATACTTACTCAGCTATTGCAGCAGGTATCGGTTCGTTAAAAGGTCCTTTACATGGTGGTGCTAATATTAAAGTTATCGAAATGTTTAATCACTTGAAAGAAGTGATTAAAGATTGGACAAATGTGGCTGAAATTGATGCTTATCTTAAAAAAATGTTGAATAAGGAAGCTTATAACAAAAGTGGACTTATTTATGGTATTGGTCATGCCGTTTATACCGTTTCGGATCCTCGTGCTCTATTACTAAAAGAAATGGCTCGTGCAATGGCAATCGAAAAAGGTATTGAGAAAGAATTTGCCTTCCTTGAATTGCTCGACGAACGTTCAGTAAATGCATTTATGACATTTAAAGGTGATGGTATTGGCAAACAAGTTTGTACAAATGTCGATTTTTATTCAGGATTTGTATACGAAGCACTTGGTTTACCAAGTGAAATCTTCACTCCTATGTTTGCTATGTCGCGTGTTGCAGGTTGGACTGCTCACCGTATCGAAGAATTGAATTTTGCAAGTAAACGCATTATTCGTCCTGCTTATAAAAACGTTGGCGAGAAAAAACCATTTACACCATTGAATAAAAGATAGTAATAAAGTCGAAAGTCAAAGGTCAAATGTCTAAAGTTTAAAGACTTTTTTTTACGACTTTTGACCTCAGACTTTTGACTTTTGTCAATATGAAGAAATGTGAAATTTTGAAGAATTAAGAGTTTGGCAGGATGCTCGTGTTTTAGTGAATGATATTTATAAAATGATCTCTAATTGTAAAGATTATGGTTTTAAAGATCAAATTCAAAGAGCTTCAGTTTCAATAATGAATAATATTGCTGAAGGATCAGAGGCAGGTTCTGATGCATTATTTATTCGATACCTTAAAATTGCCAAAGCAAGCTGTGGAGAAGTAAGAAGTATGTTATATCTTTGTGAAGATTTGGAATATTGCTCTAAAAGTACTTCACTGATTCTTAGAAATAAAACAATATTGATTTCATCATCTATTCAAAAACTAATTGAATATTTAAATAATTCTAACAATAATTCAGGCTCAAAATCGTAGAATTCAGTCTTTTGACCATCGTCATTTGACATTCGACTTTTGACCTTCGACAATTAAAAATGAACAAAATAAAAGTAGAAAATCCTGTTGTTGAGCTGGATGGCGATGAAATGACTCGCATTATCTGGTCATTTATCAAAGAGCAATTAATACTCCCATATCTTGAATTGGATATTAAATATTACGATTTAGGCATGGAAAATCGTGATGCTACAAACGATGAAGTAACTATTGAAGCTGCGAATGCTATCAACAAATACAATGTTGGTATTAAATGTGCAACTATTACACCCGATGAAGATCGTGTAAAAGAGTTTGGGTTAAAAAAAATGTGGAAATCGCCTAATGGTACATTACGTAACATTATTGGTGGTACAGTTTTTCGCGAACCAATTATTTGCACGAATGTACCTCGTTTAGTTCCAGGTTGGACTCAGCCTATCGTTATCGGACGTCATGCTTTTGGCGATCAGTACAAAGCTACTGATGTAGTTATCAAAGGTAAAGGTAAATTAAAAATGACATTTACCAACGAGAATGGCGAAATTCAAGAATGGGAAGTGTACGATTTTAAAGGTGATGGTGTAGCAATGGCTATGTATAATACCGACGAATCGATTTATGGTTTTGCACAATCATCATTTCAGGTAGCTTTAGAAAAAAAATGGCCTTTATATCTTTCAACCAAAAACACCATTTTGAAAGCTTATGATGGAAGATTTAAAGATATTTTTCAGGAAGTATATGAAAAAGAATTTAAATCAAAATTCCAAGAAGCAGGTATCGTATACGAACATAGATTAATTGACGATATGGTAGCCTCAGCACTAAAATGGAATGGTGGGTTTGTGTGGGCATGTAAAAACTACGATGGCGATGTACAATCCGACACTGTTGCTCAAGGATTTGGTTCGTTGGGACTTATGTCGTCGGTGTTGGTTACTCCCGATGGCAAAACAGTTGAAGCAGAAGCTGCACATGGCACAGTTACACGTCACTATCGTCAGCACCAACAAGGCAAAGAAACATCAACAAATCCCATAGCATCAATTTTTGCATGGACACGTGGTTTAATGCATCGTGGTAAATTGGATGATAATGCTGCTTTGGTAAATTTCTGTCAGAAACTAGAAGAAGTTTGTGTTGAAACAGTTGAAGCTGGCGAAATGACCAAAGATTTAGCAATGCTTGTACATGGTGATAATATTAGTCGCACTGATTATCTAAACACTCAGGACTTTTTAGCAGCCATCAAACGTAATTTGGACAAAAAACTCAATTGATTACAATTGATACAATGATAAAAAAACCACAAGTAAATTTTTTACTTGTGGTTTTTTAATGCCGCTTTTTTCTCTTTCTTTAATAATTTTGCTTCGCGAGCAGCTTTACGAGCTACTTTTCGTTCTTCAAGCACAATTTTCAGATATTCAACATAAGGCTCAATATACCGTTTACGTTTGGTTTCGAGCAAGTCATCCATATTAATCATAATGCCCGTTTCGTAAACAGAACCAAAATCGGCATCGAAAATTGAGCCAAACATACGCATTGTATCCGACAATCCAATATAGGCATTAAACAATGCAGGAATAGTTTCACCTTCCTGACGAACAGCTTTTTGAAGTATTTTATAATCTGCATTCAAATCCTTACCAGTAAAGAGTTTACGGGCAGCTTTCTGTGTTTCGGAACTTAATGCTACAGGAACTTTTGGTACAATTAATTTATCTACATCGCTAAAATACTTAAACATATACGAATAAATAAGTTCGCGGGCTGCCACTGGATAATTATTATAAATAGTAACTTTTCCAATAAAGTATTTTGCTCCTTTGGTTGAATGCACCAAAGCACCTAAGCCATCCCACAGATTATCCAATGCAAATAGGCTTTTGATACCCATTTTAGATGTTTGATAATCGGGCTGAACAAAAGCACGCCCAAGTTCAATAGTATGTGGTAAGTAATCAGTTACAAATTTTTGATTAAAGGTAAATAGATGCGACATTACAAATTTGGGTTGTCCTTTAGCATCAATTTCAACATCTGGCCCATTCAAAAAACGGTATCCACCAATAATTTCTTCGGCTTGCGGATCCCAGACAATAAGCTGTTGGTAGGGTTTTTCGAGGTAATCGTATTTGTCGGTGTCCAATTCTTCACCTGTTCCTCCTCCACCCGACCGGAATGAGAGTTCACGTAAACGCCCAATTTCGAGCATTACATTGGGGGAATTATGAGCATTAACTACATAAATCTCGTTATGAGCTTTATTAGTTGGCCTTAAAAATCTGTCTCCCGACAGTTCGCTTTTTATTATATTCCTATCTATAGGTGGAATAATTTCTTTCATTTTTTGAATAGAAAAATTTCAATACTGATACCTTATTAACCATGCAAAAGTACAATTATTTTCATACAAACAAGTTATCGAAGCACTAAAAAAATACGAATTTATAATTTTTATACATAGCGTATAATAAATCTATTCATTTATTGCTCATTTTAATTAATAATGTGTTATTATTGTCGGTTTTACTTACTTTAAGAGAAATCAATTACGAACAAGTGTTAATTTTCAACTTTTGAATATTTTGAAGTATTGTTTTTAAAGAAAAATATACTGCATACTAGCTTACTAAACATAACGAATTTGTATCTTTGTACGCTAAATTTTAAATAAATCATGAAGTATAGGTTTTATTTGGTTTTAATTTTACTAATCACATTTGTAAGTTCAAGTATTTACGCTGCATTTCGATTTGCGCTTATTACTGATATGCATATCCAACTAAATGATAATAAGCCAACTATTGACTTACAAAACACATTAAGTGATATCAATAAAATGACCGATATTGATTTTGTAATAATAGCTGGAGATGTTACTGAAAAAGGCGATAGCGCGTCGTTACTTAAAGCTAAGAATATTTTGAGCACATTGAAAGTGCCTTACTACATTACATTTGGCAATCACGATATGATTAGCAGCAATCCAAACAGGCGAATATATAAGTCAATTTTTGGAACGGATAGGTTCACATTTACTCATAAAAATATCCAGTTTATTGGTTTTACAACAGGTCCAGTACTCAACAGTGGTATTGGACATGTTAACTCCGATGATTTGAAATGGATAGATGCAGAATTAAGCAAAACGGACAAATCTACTCCAATTATTGCCATTACACATTATCCAATGCAAAATGGCGATGTTGATAATTGGTTCGAATTGACTGACATATTACGGAAATACAACGTTCAGGCATTGATTAATGGACATTATCATCGTAATGCAATTCTAAATTACGATGGTATAGCTGGAATTGTTTGTAGATCAACATTAAGTAAAAACGAATCGTTGGGAGGCTACACAATATTCAATATTTCAGATTCAATT
>CAYXQZ010000021.1:0-14619 GCA_964466415.1 uncultured Paludibacter sp. | reverse complement strand
CTTTCGTTTCCTGCCGAAAGTTTGTTTTTTGCAATTAAAACCAACAGAAATAACGGACATCAGTATATTTCGGAGCTTTATCGGCAAAACATGCGCTATTTTGTTGTGAGCGAAATATTGCCCGATTTTGAATTCCTTGCCGATGCAGTTTTTTTAAAAGTTGATAATACACTTGCTGCACTTCAACAAGTAGCCGCCTATCATCGTAATTTGTTTCAGATACCAATAGTTGGAATTACTGGAAGCAATGGAAAAACAGTAATTAAAGAATGGTTATATCAATTACTACATACTGATTATCAAATAGTTCGCTCACCAAGAAGCTATAATTCACAAATTGGAGTACCATTATCTATTTGGGGCTTACATGCGAATGCGCAATTAGGAATATTTGAAGCTGGAATTTCGCAAGTTGGCGAAATGGAAAAATTACAAGCAATTATTAGTCCGACTATTGGAATTTTTACAAATTTAGGCGATGCTCACCAAGAAAACTTTACAAGTATAAAACAAAAATGTGTTGAGAAAATTAAACTCTTTGCTTCTACCGAAACCTTAATTTATAACTCGGATAATAAAGTTGTAGATATTTGCATAGCACAAGCCAAATTAAAAGCTAAACTTTTTAGTTGGGGCAAAAATGCTGAAGCAACAATCAAAATTCGAAGTATTGATAAATTGGATAAAACTACTAGTTTGCAATTGACTTATCAACAGATTGACTGTAATATAAATATCCCATTCAATGACGATGCTTCCATTGAAAATGCGCTACATTGTATTGCCTTTTTGTTTTATCAAGGTTTTACTGCCGAAAGTATTGAAATCAAAATGATGCTACTCGAATCGGTTGCAATGCGTCTCGAAGTAAAAGAAGGTGTACGTAACTGCTTGATAATAAATGATAGTTACAATTCAGATTTAAATTCGCTGGGAATTGCCATCGATTTTTTGATTCAACAATCTACCACACAGGCAATGAATCGCACCATTATCCTTTCGGATATTTTGCAAAGCGGACAAACAAGTGATGAGCTTTACAAAACGGTTTCGGAACTGGTAAAAAATAAAGATATTCAGCGTTTTATTGGAATAGGTAGTGATGTTTCGAAACATGCCGAAAATTTTTCGTTTATAAAAAATGCTTTCTTTGACGATACCGAAAGTTTTCTAAAATCTTCTTTAATTCATGAACTTCAGAACGAAGTCATTCTGCTCAAAGGTTCACGTAAATTTCAGTTCGAAACTATTTCGGAAAAGTTGGAATTGATTGCTCACGAAACAACCTTGGAGGTAAACTTAAATGCTTTGGTTGATAATCTGAATTATTTTAGGTCGAAATTACAACCCACAACAAAGCTGATGTGCATGGTCAAAGCATTTGCTTATGGCAGTGGTGCTATTGAAGTTGCTCGCACATTACAACATCACCGATGCGATTATTTGGCAGTGGCTGTAGCCGACGAAGGCGCTGAACTTAGACGCGAAGGCATTCGAATTCCTATAGCTGTAATGAACCCTGAATTAGGAAGTTTTGGGTTAATATTCGACAATAACTTAGAACCTGAAATTTACAGTTTCCGATTGTTGCATAATTTTATTTTAGCTGCTGAAAAACAAGGCATTACCGACTATCCCATACACATTAAAATTGATAGTGGTATGCATCGTTTAGGCTTCGAAGCTAAGGATATAGATAGTTTGATAAGTACCATTCGCAACCAACATCAAGTTAAAGTTCGTTCGGTATTTTCGCATTTAGCGGGCGCCGACGATTCGAAATTTGACACATTCACCAACCAACAAGTTGCAGTATTTCGGAGTTGCGCCGACAAAATATGTCAGGCATTTTCGCATAAAATTATGCTTCATATATTAAATTCGGCAGGAACCGAGCGTTTTCCGGAACATCAATTTGATATGGTACGACTTGGTATTGGTCATTATGGAATAAGCTCAATTCCAGGCGTTACTCTACGACAAGTTTGTGCATTAAAAACCATAATTTTACAAATAAAGGATATCAAAGCAGGTGAAACTGTTGGTTATTCACGTAAAGGAATTGTTGAAAAAGACAAACGAATTGCCATATTACCAATTGGCTATGCCGATGGATTTGATCGCAAATTGAGTAATGGTGTAGGCGAAGTGCTAATTAATGGCAAAAGAGCCAAAGTTATTGGAAATGTTTCCATGGACCTAATTACTGTCGACATTACAGATATTGAAGCGAATGAAGGTGATAAAGTAGAAATTTTTGGTGAAGATATTAGTATTTCCGAAGTTGCCTCGTGGCTCAAAACTATTCCATACGAAATACTTACAAGTGTTTCGCGCCGTGTGAAGCGTATTTATTTTCAAGATTAAAAACCAACAGTTGAAATTGATTACATGATAGTTTGCTATATTAATAACATAAACTCAGCATCAGCTCTAATTTTGAGTGCTAGTAAGCTAGCTATATCTTTAGGAAAAACTTTTGGTATTTTTTTAGCACAATTAAAGGATAAATACACATCCGATTCTGATTTAAATAAATTATTACTCGAAAACAATATTTCGAATTGCACTTTATTAAGTTCAATCAACGAAAAAGAAATTAATTTACTTTGCGAAAAACACGAAGTTTCATTTTTATTTATTCAACTATTTGATAATAAATCAAGTACAATTCAAAAACTACTAACTGCCTGTCGTGAATTACGCATTCCTTACATTTTTTACAAGGATGAATATGAAGTACTTCAAACTGAAAGCGTTTTACTACCCGTCAACTTTTTAGAAGAAGAGCTTGAAAAAGCTCAATTTGCAAGTGCATTCGGACGGTTTTGCAATTCGAAGATTGAAATTCTGCAGGCAAATGACTATGGAAGCAAAGCTGCAACCAACACACGTAAAATGCAAGATTTATTCGAGAAATTTAATTTAATTGTAAATATTGAAAAAGCCAAAGGCGATAGTTTTAAAGTTGACAAAGAAGCCGTGCATAAAGCAAGTATAACAAATATTGGATTAATAATCATTACTGCTTCGCGCGAATATGGATTGGATGATCTATTTTTTGGACCTAACGAATTGCATTTGATCAAAAAATCAACAAAACCAATTCTGTTGGTAAATCCTCGTGCCGATTTATATGCATTATGCGATTAAATAATGACATAAATTGAAGCAAAAACACATAAAAACTGCCATTCTGCCACGTTTTTCTGCCATAGAAAGCACTTAAAATGCTTTGGCAAAATTATTGTGTGCAAAGGGCTTAGAAAAATAGAATTATAATAATTAATTATATGAAAAAGCAGAAACAACACGAAGAAACAACTGAAACTATCCAGAATAATTTACAAGCTGAAACAGTTGAAACTCCTCAAAACGAAGAAACCAACGCAAGCAATGAAAGCTTAGATAAAATTGAAGATCTTACTCAAAAGTGTATTGATTTGAACGATAAAAACTTACGTTTAATGGCCGAATTCGATAATTATCGTAAACGCACAATAAAAGAACGTTCGGATTTAATTAAAACAGCTGGTGAAAACATTTTGGGTAATATGTTGCCCTTGGTTGATGATTTTGAACGCGGATTAAAAGCCATGGAAACATCTGAGGATGTTGTAGCTGTAAAAGAGGGAGTTGAATTGATTTACAATAAATTTGTAGCGTTTCTGTTGCTGAATGGGATAAAAGCTATTCCTACTGAAAACGAAAACTTTGACACTGACTTACACGAAGCAATAACTACTTTCCCTGCTCCAAACGAAGACATGAAAGGAAAAATTGTTGACTGTGTATCAAAAGGTTATACGCTAAACGAAAAAGTAATTCGTTTTTCAAAAGTAGTTGTAGGAGAATAAAGAGTTTTAAGAGGTTTGTAAAGTAATAAGGTTTGTAAGGTTATAAGGTTATAAAGTATCACATCAACATATTCACATCAATACATCATCACATCATTAATACATCATCACATTAAAATAACATGTCCAAAAGAGATTTTTACGAAATATTAGGCGTTTCAAAATCGGCAACTGCTGACGAAATAAAAAAAGCATATCGCAAAAAGGCAATTGAATTTCATCCAGATAAAAACCCAGGCGATAAAGTATCAGAAGAAAAATTTAAGGAAGCAGCCGAAGCTTATGAAGTATTAAGCGATGATCAAAAACGTCAGCGTTACGACCAATTTGGGCATGCTGGCTTAGGTGGAGCAGGAAATGGTGGCTACGGTGGTGGCGGAATGAATATGGATGATATATTCTCACATTTTGGCGATATATTTGGTGGTCATTTTGGCGGAGGTGGTTTTAGTGGATTTGGAGGAGGACAACGTGGTGGTCAACGAGTACGCAGAGGTTCCGATTTGCGTGTTAAGGTTAAACTTACACTAGCAGAAATTGCAACAGGTGTTGAGAAGAAGATAAAAGTAAAAAAACAAGTTATATGTTCGCATTGTAATGGATCAGGTGCTGCACACGGATCACAATCGAGCAATTGCCATACCTGTAATGGTTCAGGACGCGTAACACGTGTACAGCAAACCATTTTAGGACAAATGCAAACGCAATCAGAATGTCCAACATGTAATGGTGAAGGAAAAATTATTCGCGACAAATGTTCACATTGTAATGGCGAAGGTATTGTACGCGAAGATGAAGTAATCACTATCAACATTCCTGCCGGAGTAATGGAAGGCATGCAATTGTCGATGAGTGGAAAAGGAAATGCAGCTCGTAGAGGTGGTGTAAATGGCGATTTACTTGTTTTGGTTGAAGAAGAGGCACATCCTGAATTAATTAGAGACGAAAATGATTTGATATACAACTTGTTACTTACTTTGCCAACTGCTATTTTAGGAGGCTCGGTTGAAGTACCAACTGTTGATGGAAAAGTAAAAGTGACTATTATTGCAGGCACGCAACCTGGAAAAGTTTTACGATTACGTGGAAAAGGTTTACCTAGTGTAAATAGATATGGTACAGGTGATTTACTAATCAATATCGGAGTTTATATTCCCGAAAATTTAAGTAAAGATGAAAAAAATATCATTGAAAAGCTAGGTCAATCGGAAAATGTAAAACCAAGTAAATCAGCTTCACGCGATTTCTTTTCACGCGTACGAAATATGTTTGAATAAATCTTGTGTGAGTCATATATACATAAAAAAAACGAGGCAAATGCCTCGTTTTTTTTATTCTATCATGTTGTGAAAAACATTTTGAACATCTTCGTCATCCTCAATTTTGTCCAAGAGCTTAATAACCTGGGCTTTTTGCTCTTCGTTTAATTCTTTCATGTCGTTAGGAATTCGTTCAAATTCCGCACTGAAAATTTCAAAACCATTTTCCTCTAAATATTTTTGAATTGAAGAATAAGATTGAAACTCACCATACAAAATTATTGAATCATCATCTTCGACCAACTCGTCAACTCCAAAATCAATCAATTCAAGTTCAAGATCTTCCAACGAAACACCCTCTTTGGGAGCAATTTTGAAAACACACTTGTGGTCGAAAAGAAATTGCAAACAGCCACTTGTGCCTAGTGAACCGCCATGACGGGTAAGATAGCTACGTACATTTGCAACAGTACGAGTTGGATTATCGGTAGCTGTTTCAATTACAATAGCAATTCCATTAGGTCCATAACCTTCGTACACCATTTCTTTGTAATCAGCCTCATCTTTCGAACTTGCTTTTTTAATGGCTCTTTCAACATTTTCTTTAGGCATGTTTTCCTTTTTCGACTGTTGAATCAACACCCTTAATCGAGGATTTGTATCAGGCTCAGGTCCACTTTCGCGAACGGCTATAGTTATTTGTTTACCTAATTTTGTAAAAACGCGGGCCATATTACCCCAACGTTTCATTTTTGTTGCTTTACGATATTCGAACGCTCTTCCCATATCTAAATTTGTGTTTTTATTCTATTTTATAATCCCGAATGTTAGGGCGCACAAAAGTATTAAAATACAAGCAAAAAACCATCACTTTTGTGGGTTATTTTACTTAAAAATGCATTAAAATAATTTACTTAGTCAAATAATAAAATGCTTTACCAATATTTTCGATAATATCACCCGCAATTATTGATTCTTCTGATTGGTTTTCAGTGGCAAATTCGGCTGCTTTACCATGCAAAAAAACAGCCATACACGCAGCATTTTCAGGCGAATAACCTTGTGCAAGCAATGAAGTAAGCATACCTGTCAACACATCACCAGTACCTGCAGTAGCCAGCCCTGTATTGCCTGTAGTGTTAAAATACACTTTACCATCGTTAGTGATTATGGTTGTATATGTACCTTTTAAAACTATAATTATATGATAACGTTTTGCCATTTCACGTGCTTTATTCAACCGAGCAAAGCTTGAATTTTGACTCCCAAACAACCTATCAAACTCCTTTGGATGAGGAGTTAGTATACTTTTTTCGGGTATTAAGTCCATAAAATGTTTACTTCTTGAAATAACATTCAAAGCATCAGCATCAATTACACAAGGCGAAAACATTTCTGTAAATAGTTTCTCTATCATGTTGCAAGTATCAGGTAATGTACCAATACCACATCCAATTCCTATTGTGTTGTAATTTTTTAAATCGGGAAACATACTCACACTTTCGTTTTGTTTATCTGAACTAAAAATCAATTCAGGAACAATTGTTTGAGCTATAACTCTATTACATTCAGGGCCATGCAAGCTAACAAGTCCTGCACCACTTCGTAAAGCAGCTTTTGATGCCAATACAGAAGCACCTGCCATACCTTTACTACCAGCAATTATAAGTGCATGACCATAAGTTCCTTTGTGCGAAAACTTTGATCGTTTTTTATAGATTTCAGTAATGTTTGATTTTTCGATAAGTTCAAAATCGGTCGTTGTAGTTTCAATGGCTTTTTGATGTAGGCCTATATCCAACAATTCCCAATTTCCTAAATAATGTTCAGATTCAGGCATAAAAAACGATAACTTGGGAAAATGAAAAGTCAAAGTCATATCTGCTTTTACAATTGATTGGTTTTCAGATATTTCATAATCGCCAAACAATCCTGAAGGAATATCAATTGAAACTACTTTACATTTGGAATAATTAATCCATTGCACTGCTTTAGAAAACACTCCCGAAATAGGTCGAGTAAGCCCCGAACCAAAAAGTCCATCAATTATTATTGAGTTTAGCTTTACATCTGCTGGTTCAACAAAATTATCTGTAATTAATTGCAAAGCACTCGGATATTCATCCAAAATTCTTTGTTTATTTTTATTACAATTTTCAGATAAAATCTTATTTTCAAAAAGATATACGGTTACTAAATATTTAGCATCCTTCAACATACGAGCTACCGCCAATGCATCTCCACCATTATTTCCTGGCCCGCAAAAAACATAAACATGCTTTATATCGCCATACAATGCTCTAAATCTATTATAAAAAGCTGTAGCAGCTCTTTCCATCAAACTGAGTGAACTAATTGGCTCATACTTAACAGTGAGTTCATCAATTAATCGTATATTTTCAATATTAAATAGCTTCATGAATTTATTGTTTTATTATGGGATACAAATATAGTCAACTTAGTTTTAAAAAAAAACACTCCAACTAACTTTAAATTAATTGGAGTGAATTTCAGTTTATCTATTTTACCTACGATATTAAATCCATCTTACAAAACAGAAGTCCTGACGATGTGGTAAATCTTCGTTTTTAGGGAACATACGGTAAGCATATTTATATGTACCAGCTCTATTTAGCTTATAATCAAGTGCAAAGTATAGTTTTGATCCTTCCGATTTAACTAACATCAGTTCATCTACGTCTGATAAAATTGTTTTATTATTATCGTCGGTATAGGTTACAACCAACTCTACTCCTATTCCTTTATCATTAATAGCATGTGTATCAAGCACAACACTAAGTTGATAATTTTCGGCCACTTGTGGATTCTGAATTAGTTTTTCGGGCATTTCAACACTTTCAACTGTTATAGCATCCCAACCTGTTGCAATTTTTTCTTTCCAAGCAGCAATTTCTATTGCTTTTTTGAAATTATTTTCCTTTAAAACAGCCGAACGAGTAGCTAATTTAGTATAGAATTTCGAAATATAATCATCAATCATGCGTTTTGTTGTGTAACGCGGTGTGATGAGTGCAATTGAATTTTTAATGTACTGAATCCAATCAGGCGAATATCCTTTCGTGTTTTTAGCAAAATACAATGGAACGATTTCGTTTTCGAGCATACTGTAAATGGTTGCAGCATCCAACTGATCCTGATGTTCTTGATTTTCGTAAGTTCGTTTTTCGGTCAA
Source organism: uncultured Paludibacter sp. (assembly GCA_964466415.1). GTDB lineage: Bacteria > Bacteroidota > Bacteroidia > Bacteroidales > Paludibacteraceae > Paludibacter. Next base: position 6,310 of record CAYXQZ010000021.1, on the reverse strand, counting down.
AGCCCATCCTGCACCTTTTACATAACCTTCGAGCCACCAACCATCAAGTACTGAGAAGTTTAACACACCATTCATTTGTGCTTTTTCACCTGATGTTCCTGATGCTTCGAGCGGACGAGTTGGCGTATTTAACCATATATCAACACCCGATACCAAACGTTTGGCCAAGCGCATATCGTAGTTTTCGAGAAAAATAACTTTGCCCAAAAACTGTGGCATACGCGAAATTTCGATAATACGTTTAATCAAGCCTTGACCTCCACCATCGGCAGGGTGTGCTTTACCGGTAAATAAAAATTGAACCGGACAACTTGGATTATTCACAATGCGTTCCAAGCGCTCCAAATCAGTAAATAGCAAATGTGCACGCTTATAAGTGGCAAACCTACGACCAAAACCAATTATCAATGCGTTTGGATTAATTGCTTCCAGGATATTCACAATACGTGAAGGATCACCTTGATTTTTCAACCAACTTTCGCGGAATTGAACTTTTATAAAATCAATCAAACGGTTTTTCATACGCATACGAGTATCCCAAATTACTTGATCAGGAATATCGTATACTTTTTTCCAAATTGAAAGATTTGATTGATCATCATAAAATTCTTTCGAAAAATATTTTTCATATACAGCTTTCCATTCCGAAGCAGTCCAAGTAGGTAAATGTACACCATTTGTCACGTAGTTAACATGCAACTCTTCAGGGAAATAACCTTTCCAGATAGGGTTAAACATTTCCTGCGACACTTTGCCGTGTAACCAACTAACACCATTTACTTCCTGACAAGTATTACATGCAAAAGCACTCATACTAAATTTTTCTTCTTTATTTCCTGGGTGCTCACGACCCATATCAATAAATTCATCCCATGTAAGTTGCAATTTAGCAGGATATTCGCTCATATATTTACCAAATAAATCTTCGGTAAAACTATCGTGACCAGCAGGAACCGGCGTGTGAACAGTATAAAGCGAACTTGAACGCACTACTTCCAATGCTTGGGCATGTGTAAGTCCCTTATCTTGAGTTAAATCAGCCAAACGTTGAACATTGATTAATGCTGCATGACCTTCGTTACAGTGATAAACTTGTTTTTCAATGCCCAATTTTTTCAAAGCCAATATACCTCCAATACCAAGCATAATTTCTTGTTTCATACGATTTTCCCAATCGCCACCATATAATTGGTGTGTAATGGAACGATCATATTCGCTATTCATATCGGTATCAGTATCAAGCAAATACAATGATATTCTACCTACCGAAACTTTCCACAAATAGGCATAAACTGTACGATCAGGATATGGCACTTCGATTACAATAGGCTGTTCGTTAGCATCCTTTACTTGTTTAATTGGTAAATTGTTGAAATTTTGTGCTTCGTAAAGTGGTACTTGTTGTCCGTCTACAGATAATGTTTGTGTAAAATAGCCGTAACGATATAAAAATCCTACAGCAGTTAAATTAATATTGCAATCACTAGCTTCTTTTAAGTAGTCGCCGGCCAAAACACCTAAACCACCCGAATATATTTTCAATATTTCGGTCAAGCCATATTCCATGCTAAAATAAGCTACTGATGGTCGATCGGTACGAGGAGCAGCATTGATGTATGCTTTATATTTATCGTAAATAGCATTTAATTTGGTAATAAATGCTTCGTCGTTAGCAAGTGAAGTTAGCTTTTCGTAGCTAAGAATATTGAGCAACAAAACTGGATTTGAATGAGCTCTAACCCAAGAATTGGGGCAGATTGTACGAAACATGTTTTTAGCGTCACTATTCCACACCCACCAAATATTGTGAGCTATTTCTTCTAATTTTTTTAAATTTTCAGGTAAATTTGATTTTACATTAATTACCTTCCAATTTGGTTCATTTACGTTGTTTACTTTAATCTTCATAAAAAAATTGTTTTTATTCTGAATACTAATACCTTATAATAAAACTGACAGTTGTCTATTTAATGTTACAAAATTAATTAAAATGACTATCTGACAGAAAAAAAAACTTCAAATTGTACAAAACAAAATTTCAAACGTTTGCAAGTATTATAATAATCTTTTGTTTTTGTTTTCGATAGCTATTTGATACGCTTTAGTATAATAGCTTAAAAAATTAGACCACAATGCTTTACGCGATATTTCAAGAGCATTACTACGCATTTCAGCAACTTGTTTATCAGAAGCTTCGCTAAATAATTTTATCATGTTCGAAATTTGCTTGGCCACTTCGTACCCATTATAATCCGAACGATGCACCACTCCTACTCCAGTATCAATATTTTGAGGAGTAGCTGATACCCATTGTCCAAAACCAGATAAATCGGTTGTAATGGTTGGAACTGAAAAAGCAACACTTTCGAGTGGCGTGTAACCCCAAGGCTCATAATAGGAAGGAAAAACGGTCAAATCCAATCCAATAAGCAAATCGTAATAACTTTTATTAAAAATACCATCGGAACCATTTAAGTACGATGGAACAAAAATCACTTTTACGCGCTCATTAATCTGATTATGTATATGAAACCAATGCAAAGCACCCATTACATTATCATTGTAATAGTCATGTAAATCGTGCGTTGATTTTCGGTTGTGCGAATACAATTTAAATTCAGGGTTTTCCAAACTATGCTTCAAATCGTATCGAGGTCCTTTTGACCAAGCAGGCACCATTATAAATGCTACCACCTGACGGGTCATATCTTTGAAATCGTATAAATACTTCAACGATTCAATAAATGTATCAATTCCTTTGTTTTTATACTCGTATCTACCAGCAGTACCAATATAGAGGGCATTATCAGCTAACTCATACCCCAAAAGTGTTTCGGCTACTTTACGCAATGTTTTACGAGCAGCATTACGTTTGGTGGTAAATGCACGACCTTTAGGCACAAAATCGTCCTCAAAACCATTAGGAGTAACAATGTGAGGTTTAATTTCGAGTAATTGTTCACACTCAATAGCGGTAATATCACTAACAGTAGTAAAACAATCCACTTGTTGAGCTGCAATTTTTTCGGTTGAATGCTTCGAAACCATATTTAACTCATTAGCCATTTGATCGCCACTATACTCATTTAAATAATCGTATAATGGTTTATGATTTCCAGCTATTGAGCGTCCTATCGAAGTGGCATGTGTAGTAAATAATGTTGATACCTGAGGTAGGTTTTCTTTCACATAAAATGCTCCAAAAGTGGTCATCCATTCATTAAAATGTGCAACTACTTCGTTTTTTATACTCAAATTAAAAAACCTGTAATAGCTATCAATAACCATTCCGGTTGCAAATCCAAACATCGAAGATTCGTCGTAATCGCCATAAGCAGCTATTGAATTTACACCAAATTTAGACCACACATGACCATAAATTTCGTCTTTGCGAGCCATTAGAGGCATAAAATCCACCAAAACAGCAATTGGTTCACCAGGTATTTTCCAGCGACCAACTCTAATTTTTAAATGATAATGTTCTTGTGTGTAAGCAACCCATTCTGAATTAATTTTGGGTTCCTCTTTAAAATAAGGATTCAATTTATCAGACCAAACATCAGGGCCAATGAATATCAATTTATCACCTACTTGTTGCTTAAGTGTGGCAGCGCGTGTTGAAAGCACTGTATAAATACCACCTACCATATTACAAACTTCCCAGCTTGCTTCAAATATATATTCAGGTTTGTAATTCTTTGTCATTTAAATATTTACGTTTTAAAATGCACGTGCATTCGGATAAATAATCACTATTTTCAATAAAAGCAAAGTTGTGATTGATTCAAAGAAATAAAGAATGTCGTATTATTTTAAGCGTGCGCAAAGATACTAAAAATATTTAAATTAAAGTGAATCAAGCAATGAAGTTATCAACAAATAAATCATAATTGTAATGATTCAATTTTTTCGCAATACATTTTCAATTAGCAAAGCTGCTCTTTTCAAAAAATATCTATTTATGAATTATATTTCAAATTCCTCGCCAAAAGCAGGTATAATCACTGTTCGATAGCCTTTTTCAAGTAATTTTTGTCGGTAGTTTTTCTGCACTTCATACTCACCATGAACCAAAAAAACGGTACGAATCAATTCTTTGTCTTGACATTCGAGGAATTCAATCATTTCGTTATAATCGCCATGACCCGAAAAAGCATCAATTCGAGCAATTCGAGCATTCACTTCATGCATTTCGCCTAGAATGGATATAAACCGAAGTCCAGGCTCTTGAATGCGAGCTCCAAGCGAAGTAGGTGAACAATAGCCAACCAATAAAATTGTATTACGCCAATTAGATATATTATTTGCAATATGATGCTTCACTCTGCCTGCCTCAGCCATACCCGAAGCTGAAATAATGATACAAGGTTCTTCGGATTGATTTAAAGCTTTTGAATCTTCTACATTTTTAATCAAACGTAATGATTGAAAGCCAAATGGGTCATCGTCATTTTTAAGAACATCACGCACTGATTGATTCATACACTCGGTATGTAAGCGAAAAACTTCGGTGGCATTAACCGACAAAGGACTATCAACAATGACTTTGATAGAAGGGATTAAACCTTTATTAAATAAATTATTTAGCACAAATACAATCTCTTGTGTACGCCCGACCGAGAACGCTGGAATAATTAATTTACCTTTGTTTTGAACACAAGTTTGAATTACAATATTTAATAATTCATCCTCGCTTTCAGCTTCGCTTGTATGTAATCTATCGCCATAAGTCGATTCAGTTATCAACACATCACAAGGAGGAAATGCTGTTGGCGGTTTTAAAATGCGGTTGTGCGAGCGACCAATATCGCCCGTAAAAGCCAAGTGTTTTTTCTGTCCATTTTCGGTAATTTGCAAGTTAACCACAGCACTTCCGAGCATGTGTCCTGTATGTGTAAACTTTACATTTACCTCATTATCAATATAAAACCTTCGTTCGTAACCAATTCCTATAAAAAGTTTCATGCAATCCTCCGCATCAAAAACAGAATAAATAGGTTCAACAGGCGACAATTTGTTTTTAGCTCGTTTTTTATTAAACCACTTTATATCAAGTTCCTGTATATGAGCACTATCGGCAAGCATAATAGCACACAAATCGCGTGTAGCATTGGTAGTAATAATTGAACCTCTAAAACCCAATTTATACATATAAGGTATAAGCCCCGAATGATCGATATGCGCATGCGATAGGATCAAATGATCAATTTCAGCTGGATCAAAACCTAAATTACGATTTAAAGCATCGGTTTCGAGCCCTTTTCCTTGATACATACCACAATCGAGCAGAATTTTTTTACCACTATTCGTGATTACTAAATGCTTACTACCTGTTACTTCGCGCGCTGCGCCTAAAAATTTTATTTTCATAAATTGGTTTATATACGATTTAATTGTATCTTAAAATTTTACTTTAAAGCCAATTCCATTATCTGCCATTTCAATATTGAGCTTGTTCTGTTGTAAACTACCAGTGGTTTTCATATCAATATTATATGTTTCAACAGCTTGTTTTATCTTACCTTTTGCGGCAATTGAAAAAGCAATTTGAGTTACAAAAAATGTCCCCATTCCAATTACAGGCATTGTAAGAGCAGCATCTTGTTTTTTTTGAATTGCATATAGTACTCCAACACCGGCACATATCCAAAAACCTAAATTCGAAGCACCACTAACAAAAGCCAATCCTTCTGCTTGCTTGTAATTTCTGAATGCCGAAGGTGAATCTTTTAAAACGAGTGGTATTTCGGTAGGTGTAAGTTTTCTTCCATTTTGATAAACTGCACTACCACTGTATTTTAATGGTAATGGTTTGTAAATTGGCTTTTCAGCGGGCTTTGGAACTTCAGCAACAGGAGGTTTAACTATTTCGGCTGGTTTTGTTTGCACAGCAGGAGCCACTACTTTTTCTTCTAACGTAATTTTCTCTATTTCATCTGCTTTAAATACAAAAATACTACCATCGTAAGTTCTTAATTTGAGCGATTCGTTAGGAATCTGCTCAATAATAACCCCTTTAATCATGCTACCATTTTTGAGATGAACTACATTTACACTGTTTTGTGCAATAAGAATTGAAGAATAAATCATACAAAATGAGGCAATTAGAAAAAATTTTGTTTTCATAATATTATCCCTTTCAAGTACGAACTCTGATGATTTTTTTTAAAGTTCAAGCGAAACGAGTTCTTAAATTTCCTATAAACTTTGCATACAAAGTAAATGAAATAAAATCTAACTATGAAATTGTGCTAATTTTGCAATCTCGACATTGCAAAATGCAATATTTTAATTATCTTTGCAAAAAATT
>CAYXQZ010000020.1:2357-31704 GCA_964466415.1 uncultured Paludibacter sp. | reverse complement strand
GCACTAGCACTTCCACCAGTTGCAAGTAAGTCATCATGAAGTAAAACCACATCTTTTTCGTCGATTGAATCTTTATGTATTTCAAGTGAATCGGTACCATATTCCAGTTCGTAACTCACTTTGTAGGTTTCAGACGGTAATTTTCCGGGTTTGCGCAATAACACGAAACCCGCTCCAAGTTTGTATGCCAGAATACTTCCCAACACAAAACCACGACTCTCAACGCCTACTACTTTAGTAATTCCTTTGTCTTTGTAATAATAATATAACTCATCGGCAATGTAATGAAGCACTTCGGCATCCTTCATAGCTGTGGTTATATCTTTAAATAAAATGCCAGGTTTCGGAAAATCAGGCACGTTGCGTATCGACGCAATAACTTGTTCTATATTCATTTTGAGTTTTCTAATAATCTTTTAATCACTACTTGAGCTGAAATTTCGCGGTTAGCAGCTTCGGGAATTACTATGGAACGTGGTCCTTCAATCACTTCATCAGTTACAATCATATTGCGGCGTACGGGCAAACAATGCATAAAGCGCGCATCGTTGGTTACCGCCATTTGACGTGAGCTAACAGTCCAATTCATGTCTTTGCTTAGGATTTTTCCGTAATTTGGGTCTTGAAAAGCTGCCCAGTTTTTTGCATACACAAAATCGGCTCCTTCGAATGCTTTCATTTGGTCGTATTCCACACGAGCTCCACGTACAAACTGTGGTGCCAACTCGTAACCTTCGGGATGCGTAATCACAAAATCGACATCGGCTTCGTTCATAAAATCGGCAAACGAGTTGGGAACAGCCTGTGGCAATGCCTTGGGATGTGGCGCCCATGTCAGAACCACTTTCGGACGTGGTTTGTCTTTAAATTCCTCGATAGTTATCAAATCGGCAAAAGCCTGCAACGGATGCGAAGTCGCTCCTTCCATGCTGAAAACCGGCTTGCCCGAATATTGAATAAACTGATTGATAATTGTTTCCTGATAATCAAATTCTTTGCTTTCGAATTGAGCAAATGCGCGAACACCAATTATATCGCAATAACTAGCCATAACCGGAATTGCTTCCAAAATATGTTCGGGCTTATCGCCATCCATCACTACGCCACGTTCGGTTTCTAGCTTCCATGCTCCGGCGTTTACATCGAGCACCATTGTGTTCATACCCAAATTCATACCTGCTTTTTGAGTACTCAAGCGCGTACGAAGACTTGAATTAAAAAATACCATCAACAGCGTTTTGTTTTCGCCAATGTGCTTGTAAGCAAAGCGATTTTTCTTTATTTCTAATGCTTCCTGAATTGCCTCTTGCAAATTGCCGAGGTCTTTTACATTTGTATAAGAGCAGCCCCCCAACCCCCTAAAGGGGGAGTTGGAGTTAGTTTCGTATTCTTTATTAATCATATAATTATATTTTTCTATTATCAATACTAATATTTCTTATTCCCCTTTAGGGGCTAGGGGTCACTTCGGTTCCATCACTATCAACGGTATCAGCATTTCTTCGAGCGAAATACCACCATGCTGGAAAGTGTTTTTATAATAACTTACATAATGATTGTAATTGTTCGGATAAGCAAAAAAGTCTTTGTTTCCGGCAAAAATATAGGCCGAACTTACATTCGGACTTGGAAGGCCAACTTTAGCAGGTTGCGTTATTTCAAAAACTTCTTTTTTATTATAACTCAAGCTTTTACCTACTTTATAACGCAAATTTACATTGGTATTTTTATCACCTATCACTTTTATCGCATTATCGCATTGAATTGTTCCGTGGTCGGTAGTAAAAATTACTTTGTGTCCGCGTTTGGCTATGGCTTTCATGAGTTCATAAGTTGGCGAATGTCGGAACCATGATAATGTAAGCGAGCGATATGCCTCCTCATCATTTGCTAATTCGCGCATCATTTTGGATTCGGTACGAGCATGCGAAAGCATATCGATGAAATTCAACACAATCACATTCAACTGATTATTTTCAATACGAGGTAATTGTTCAATTACTTTTTCGCAAAATGCCGATTCGTTTATTTTTTGATATGAAAACGTGTAGTTTTTACGAAAACGATGCAATTGAGTTTGAATCAAGTCCTTTTCGTTCATATTTTTACCTTCTTCCTCTTCTTCATCTACCCACAAATCAGGAAACATTTGTTGAATTTGAAGTGGTAAAAGTCCTGAAAAAATAGCATTTCGGGCATACTGTGTGGCTGTTGGGAGCATACTACAATACATTCCTTCTTCGGAAAAAGTAAACAACTCGCTCATCAACTCACGTATTACTTTCCATTGGTCGTAACGGAAATTATCAACCAAAATAAAAAATACTTTTTCCCCTTTGTCAATCAATGGAAAAACTTTCGTTTTAAATAAGTCAGGACTTAACAAAGGCCGTTTAGCTGGGTTCTCGAACCACGAAACATAGTTTCGTTTAATAAATTTATTAAAAGTAGTATTGGCTTCTGTTTTTTGCATTTTGAGCATTTCGTCCATGCCATTATCAGCTTCAGCGAGCTCCAACTCCCAATAAACCAATTTTTTATACACTTCTACCCAATCTTCGTAGGTAAGCGAATCGTTAATTTGCATACCTATTCGCCCAAACTCTGAACGATAAGTAGAAGTAGCATGCTCACTTACAATTTCTTTTTTATGGATATTTTTTTTGAGTGTAAGCAATATTTGACTGGGATTCACAGGTTTAGTCAGGTAATCGGCAATTTTATTGCCAATAGCCATGTTCATGATATTCTCTTCCTCGCTTTTGGTAATCATTACCATAGGCACATTGGCATCAATTTCTTTAATCAATGCCAAGGTTTCGAGCCCGCTTAAGCCCGGCATATTTTCATCAAGGAAAATAATGTCGAAACTCTCTTTCTGACAAAGTTCTACAGCATCTTTTCCGTTGTTAGCTGTTACAACTTCGTATCCTTTTTCTTCGAGAAACAAAACATAAGCGCGCAACAAATCAATTTCGTCGTCGGCCCAAAGTATGCGGTCTTTTTTCATTTTTTACAGTCATAGGTCTAAAGACAAAAGTCAAAAGACGTTTATTATTTATTTTAGATAAAACTCTTGCATAAATTCAAAATACGTATCCATTGCATTTTGTTGCATCATTACGTTTAGGTTGCGTTGCGAACCTACAAGATTTCGATAATTTGTATTTTTAATTGGCTCATAGAGAGCATCTTCGTTTACAATTCGCAACAAATACGATTTGGATATATTAGCATCAACAAATGGTCCAATTAATATAAACTGTTGTTTTTCAAAAGCATCTTTAGTCACTTTCAAGTTTAAAATGCCATAATTTTTAGTGTTAAAAGCATCAAAACCTAATTTCACTTTTTCAAAATCGAAAACTCCATTCAGCACCGAAATAGCTACATAATGAGGTTCATTTGCTCTAAAGGCATATAAATTTTTAAATAAAGGCACATTATCCTCTATAGGTTTAATGATAGGCTGAGTTTGCTGAACTGTTGGCTGTGTCTGCTGTATAGATGTTGGCTGTGACTGTTGAACTGTTGTTGGCTTTGGCTGCTCTACAACTGGCTTAACTGGCTGCTGAACGACAGTTTTAGTCTCTTGCAATTTAGCTACTTCTTTTGGAGGAGCTGAAGGCGCTGGAGCGGCAACTGCTGGCTTTTCAACCTTTGGTTTTATATCTTTAGGAGTTACATTTTTGTTGACTGCGGCTATTTGTTTTGGTTCTGTTGCATTTTTAAAACCTGTATTTACAAAGCTCAGATACTCATTCAAACCCAAATATGAGAACATTGTTCCAAAATTAGCTTCCGAAATAATTACCTTTTGAGTTACAAAAGTTGATAGTAAGCCAGCAAGTATTTCATCGCTTTTTACAGAGTTTAAATACCATTCAACTTCTTCGAACGATTCGAAATTTGTAACCGATAACATAGTTTGAGTACTATCAAGTTTGGTTGTAAGCAAATCAAAATCCTTTACCATAAAACGAGTAAAGTTATAAGCAGCTACGTTAAACAATAGTTTATTCAAATCTTCGGTTGATGTATTGAAAATAAGCAACAATCGGTGTTTTCCAGTTTTTTCGGGAGTGAATTTACGTTCGGCAATTTCTTGAACCTCTTGTTTGGCAGCTTCATCCCTACGCGAAAGCAATGAACCCTGCGAAGTACCAGTTTTGTTTTCATTTCCTTGTTTAAGCAATGCCAATATATCTTTTGACATTGAACTAACTTCACTGGCTGGATATTTTTCGACTAAAGCAGTTAAAGACTTTTCAAACACATCCTGCTTATCGGTTTTACCTACGCTTAATGCATTTAAGAACAAAAACTTAGGTAGTAAAGTTGATAAAGGATATGTTTGTTGAATAAATGCAGTATTTGTCTTAACCGTATTGAAATCGCTCGCATTAAATGCTTTATAGGTTTCAAAATAAATTGAATCCTGTACTTGATACATTTTGTTAAGTCGGTCAAAATAATCGGGTTGCGAAATAACTTCAACGTATTTCGAAGTAGGAAATTCAGCTATGAGTTTTGTTTTATAATCTGTAGCCTTAGTGGTATTTAGGAGCTTTGTTTCAATCATATAACTACTAAACAATGTTTCCAATCGGCGTTTATCATTTGGAAACCGACGATCGAACTCATCAAAAGTTTGAATAGCCATTGGCAAATCTTCCACTTTATCTTTGTAGATAAAACCCATGTTAAACAAGCCATTAGCTATCTCAGAATTCGACTTTTCGAATTGAGCTTCAGTCACAGGTATTTGTTGCAAATAAAAATCAAGTGATTTTGCATCGACTACGGGCACTGAATCTTTAACAGCACTATCTTTAACAGCCGATGCTACATTTGAAGCAGCAAGATCCTCGTTAAAAAGCGAAGCCGTTTTATTTGTCCTACGCCAGTTATCTTCGAGTTTACGAACACCCCATTTTTTGCGAAACTCCGAGACACCCGTTTTAATTATAGTAGGATTATAAAAATACCATTCTCCCGTATTTGGAGCCATACCCATAGGTGGTAATGATTCAAAGTTTTCGTCAAAGTTTTGAGGACGATTCTGCATTTGCGATTTTTTTTCAGCTTCTTCAGCTGCTTTTTCGTCGGCTATGAGTTTATCAATAATTTTTTGAACTATTTCTTTTCTTTTATCAAGTGGCATTGCAGCCAAACGCTGTAAACTATCTTGCAAAGTAACCGTCTCGTACTGCACAACCAGTTCGCTCAAGGTTTCAGCACGTTTCGAAACACGCGCATAATCTTCATTTTCAACTGATATTATTTTCGCAGCTTCATCGTAACATGGTTGAGCTTTAATATAATTTTTTTTCAAATAATACAAATCACCTAATGCAATCAAGGTTACGGCTTTATCAAAACCTTTGCGCGTACTTGTATCGGCCGAGATAATAAAATTTTCAATTGCTTTAAGCGTATCACCTTGCTGCAAATAGGTTTTTCCCATAGCATAAAATAGCTGATCCTTATATTCTTTATTATTAGGATTAGCAATCATTTTTTTCAATTCCTTGCGAACAGCAGGTATATCAGTGTTCAGTTCTGCACGATATATACGAGCATTAAAATCCATTTCGTATGGCGGATTAAGTTTTGAAACCGCCACAAAAGACTTGAATGCTTCCGCATTATTTCCGTTTTTCTGATATAATTGAGCCAAGAGATATGTAAAACGCTGTTTTTGAACTTTATCTTTTTCGTTTTTCAGTGTCAGCTCTAAAAAAGGGATTGCCTCTTTGTTTTGACGCTTTTTAAGCAGTAAATCAGCATTAACAGATGCATAAAGACCAATATTTTTCTCTTTCAGATTATCTTGTTTAAATTTCAACAAAACCTGTTCTGCTTCGTAAATCCAACCCATTTCGGCATAAGCACGAGCAATCCAAAGTTCACATTGAGCAATTAAGTCCTTATCGTTCGAAAAAAAGCGGGATATATAGATAAACGTACCAACCGAACCTAAAAAATCACCTTTATGAAATTCAGCTTTTGCCAAAAGCATCCAAGCATCCTTCAGTGCTGGATTAAACTCCTTTTGATTGTACCATGCTTGATATTCCGGATTATTCCACTTTTTGTTATCGCGTTCAGGCTTTTGTTTAATGGAATGAAGTTTAATTGCCTTTCTACATTTCTCAATGGTTCTATCCATATTCGATTTTGCCGCATTGGCATTATCGTGTTTGCTTATAGCATACATATTAATAAGAGTCGCATAATCGTCGGTATTGGACTGATTTATACTTTTAATTCCCTCATCGTAACTATTCATACCATTGAAATACACATTATAACGCGTATTTAATGCTTTCATAGCACGGGTAGTAGAAGTATTCTTTTTCATAGAACACCCTGCAAAAACTACACTTATAAGCAATGTCAGGATAAATAGATTCTTAAATTTCAAGCTCTTATATATTTAAATTGATAAATACAAAATTACACTAGTTGATAAAATATATTGTTTACTTTGAAAAAATTAGTAAAGCAATAGAAATACACATGAATACAAACTTAAAAATAACGTTTCTATTGTGTATTTAACCTACAAAAATAAGCATTTTTTTCCTAGAATTACGTAACTTTGCACCGAAAATTATATTGAATTAAGAATAAAAGTTTTAGATAAATATGTGGGTTTTGATTATCACACTTTTAGTGTTTGGTTTTGCATTGTATATTATTACATATCTGAATCGTAGAAATAAAAAGGAAGAGGTAGAAATATCGGTAAATAACGATGGCGAATGCTGTGGTGCTCATGAGGTTTGCGACCGCGACACATTATTGACAGGCGACGACAAAATTGAGTATTTTGACGACGAAGAATTAGACTCCTTGGCTTGTATTGCACCCGAAAATTACTCTGAAAAACAATTGAAACAACTCTCGGATGTTTTTTACACGCTCAAAGAATACGATGTAGCTGCTTGGTTACGCAGTTTACAACTCCGACGAATTGAATTACCAATAGCATTGCGCGATGAAGCATTACTGATTGTAAGTGAAAGACGACAAGGAGTTTAAATAACTAAAATTTGCTATTTGTATCTTATTTAATAAATCTATTTAGGTAAGGAATTTTGTTTAGTGGGAAATCACGTTTGGTCAAAAGCACCAAATAAGTCAGCATTAACATTGATTTCAGAACAATATCAAGTAAATTGCTTTGCGTATTAATAAGCATACTCAAAAAGAAAAGTACTACTGTAACTAACGTATAAAGTCCAATCGATTTTAAATCGTACTTAATTGGCATGTGTTTTTGACCAAAATAATAAGATACAAGCATCATAATCAGATAACAAGCAAAAGCTGCCCAAGCCGAAGCAATATAACTAAAAATTGGCACAAATATTATATTGATAGCCAATGTGATAACTAAGCCAAGTACTGAAAACCAAGCACCATACATGGTTTTGTCAACCAATTTATACCATAGGGATAAATTAAAAAACACACCTTGAAATATATATGAGAACAGTACAATAGGAACAACTTTTAATCCCACCCAATAATCATGATGAATAAGTAATTTGAAAACATCAAGATAAAAAACCATTCCTAGAAATATTAGATACGAAAAAATGACGAAATATTTCATTGCATCCGCATAAGCTTCATTGCTATTTTTATCTTTATGTTGGGCAAAAATAAATGGTTCGTACGCATATCGAAATGCCTGAGTAAACATCATCATTACCATCGATATTTTGAAACAAGCACCGTATATACCTAATTCCGATTTGGCAAGATCCGGATTGGAAATTAGATAAGGAAAAATTATTTTATCCAAGGTTTGATTCATAATTCCAGCCACACCCAATACTAAAAGAGGTAGTGAGTAACGTAATACTTGTTTTAGCAAATTCCAATCGAGCTGAAACTTAGCTTTCAATATTTCAGGGATTAGAGCCAAGGTAACTACCACTGTTTGAATTACATTAGCCACAAAAACATAACCTACGCCATAATGCGGATTGTAAAACCAATCAATTGTAGCAGGTGCATTTATCATTAACCACGGACATATCACCAAAAAGAATATATTGAAAAATATATTTACAAAAATCATCAAAAGCTTTAACGACGCAAATTTTATGGGTCGACTTTTAAAGCGAAGATAAGCAAAAGGAATGGCGCCAAAAGCATCCATTGCAACTACCAAACCTAGCATCGATATATACTCAGAATGCTCAGGGTAACCCATTAATGTGGCAATATATTCAGAAAAAACAACACATACAACTGCAAAAATAAGTGAGGTAAAACCAACTGCAATAAGCGAATTACCATAAACTTTGTCAGCATTATCTTTATCCTTGTTGGCAAATCGGAAAAATCCCGTTTCCATGCCATAGGTCAATATTACTAACAATAAGGCAGTCCAAGCATATAAATTGACTACCACTCCATAATCCGACGAATTTTCGAGCGTAAAAGTATAAAGAGGTACAAGCATCCAGTTCAGAAACTTGCCCATAATACTGCTTACACCGTAAATGGCAGTTTCTTTTGCCAACTTTTTCATTTGTTTTTCAGCCATTGTATTGATGTGGTGATGTGATGATGAGGTGATGTGATGATTATTCTACTTTACAAACATTATAAACTTTACAAACTTTATAAACTAAAAAATCTAATTCATTCCTTTTGCTTTTTTTATCGTTTCGTATGCTTCGTTGATAGAACGGAATTTTTCGGTGGCTGATTTTTTTAAATCGTCGCCTAAATTATGAACTTTATCGGGATGAAATTTCATGGCCATGCGTCGATAAGCTTTTTTAATTTCGTCTTCAGTTGCCGTTGGTTCTATTTCGAGTGTTTTATAAGCCCAACTCGGATCGGTATTTTTAAAATAAGGTGCTTTTAACGATTCAAAATCGGGATGCGAAATGCGAAAAATTGAAGCAATACGCTCAATCATAGCCTGTTCTGCAGGATGCACTTCACCATCGGCTAACGCAATATCGAACAATAAATGTACAAGTTGCAATTTAGCTGAATAATTCATAAACTGATTTATTTGCATGGCAACTTGTGAAGCATCAATCTCTTGTTCGAGAATATTTTTCAAAATTTGTAATGCTTCAAGAGCGCCTTCTTCACCAAAATTGGCAATTAAAAATCGTTTAGCAACTGCTAATTCCGATTTTTGAACACGTCCATCCGCTTTCATTACGCAAGCTATAAGTACCAAAAGACTCATTTTAAAATCATTTTGAGCAGTTACAGCCCTGCTTGCAGATGATTTTGCCACTGTAGTACCATCAAACATAGAACCAAGTGCAAATCCAATTATTGCTCCGATAGGTCCACCACCTAGAATAAAACCAAGTCCTCCACCTAACCATTTACCAAATCCAGCCATTACAATATCATTTTAAAAATTTTCGGCAAAGATACAAAAAACAGATTAATAACGATTTTTATTGCCATTTATTTGTAATTATCATTTGTTTTATCTAATTTTGGTTTGTTTTTAGGCAAATGTATGTTTTTATAAATGTACAATTAGCACTTAATCAAAATAACATTATTAACTATAAAAAAAACAGCCAAATGAAACAATTTTTATTTATTGCACTATTTTGCTCATACTCAGCCATTAGTGCTCAAAAGCCTGCCATGATAAACGAAGAGTTTTATCAAAAAATGATGGATTTAAATTTGGCATGGAGCGAATTTGACATGCCTACAAAAATTAATGGTAAAGAAGCACGGTTTACAGCCTATCAGTGTAAGTATTTTTCTGAATCATCGCCAGCTAAACCATGCGATTGTACCAAAGGTAGAATAAATATTGAAGCTTCGAATGGTAATTATGTGCCTTATATTGAATTTCCTGAATTTCCATCTGTTGGTATTTTAAAGCTTGGCATTCAACCAAATGGAAAAAGCAACAATTGTGGTTTAGCAATTCAAAAACTCGAAAATGAAACCTGGGTAACTGTAGATTTATATGTTTTTGATAATTCTACAAAAGGTAGATGTATTTTTTGGGAACCTAAAAATGTAAGTAGCGAAACACCTATCAAATTTAGGTTAATAGCCAATAAATCGGAAAGTGTGTTTTTGACCGATGTTTATGCAGAAGCATATTAATTACAGTGATTAAACGCTAATCTGAGAAAAAATCGCTACCTTTGCAGACAATCAAATTTTTAATTTAACGAATGGAATATCCTACATTAGAAGGCAAACTTATAATGCCTGAATACGGTCGAAATATACAACAAATGGTGGCTCATGCACTTACCATCGAAGACCGAGAAGAAAGAACACGTTGTGTTCAAACAATTATAAATATCATGGGAAATATGTTCCCTTACCTACGCGATGTGAACGATTTTAAGCATAAACTTTGGGATCATGTGGCTATTATGTCCGATTTTAAGTTGGATATTGATTTTCCATACGAAATACTTCAAGAAGAAAATCTGTATACTCGCCCTGAAACAATTCCTTACAAAAAATCGCGCATACGCTATATGCACTACGGCCGCACTTTAGAGGAAATGATTGAAATTATCAGTAAATATCCCGAAGGTGAAGAAAAAAATGAACTTATTCGCCTGGTTGCCAATCAAATGAAAAAATGTTTCCTAACCTGGAACAAAGAAGTGGTTGATGACAAAAAGATTTTTGATGACTTGCGTGAATTATCGAACGGTCATATAGATGTAAGTCCTGATTTTCTCAGATTAGTAGAATCGCGCGATGTATTGAATGGCAATAATCGCAAAAACAAACCGAGAAGAAAATAAATTTTTAATTTCAAAATATGGCATCGTTTAAAATAGAAGGTGGCAAAAAACTCAAAGGTGAAATTATTCCACAAGGAGCTAAAAATGAAGCTCTTCAAGTACTTTGTGCTGTATTATTGAGTCCCGAAAAAATTGTTATCAATAATATTCCCGACATACTAGATGTAAATAATTTGATAATTTTACTCGAGAAAATGGGAGTTAAAGTAATTAAGAATACAACAAACTCGTATACTTTCGAAGCAAAAGATATCGATTTAGCCTATCTCGAAACAGAAGAATTCTATCGTCAAAGTGCCTCTTTACGTGGATCGGTAATGATTGTGGGTCCATTAGTAGCTAGGTTTGGGAAAGCATTTATCCCAAAACCGGGAGGCGACAAAATAGGCCGCCGACGCTTGGACACTCACTTTTTAGGCATTCAAAAACTAGGCGCTGAGTTTAGTTATGATGCTGATAAAAAACAATATACCATAAAAGCAGACCAGTTAAAGGGTTGTTATATGTTACTTGATGAAGCTTCAGTAACCGGCACAGCAAATATTTTAATGACTGCCGTTTTAGCCGATGGAATAACCACTATCTATAATGCCGCTTGCGAACCCTACTTACAGCAATTGTGCAAGAT
This sequence comes from uncultured Paludibacter sp., assembly GCA_964466415.1. GTDB lineage: Bacteria > Bacteroidota > Bacteroidia > Bacteroidales > Paludibacteraceae > Paludibacter. The sequence continues at coordinate 20,289 of CAYXQZ010000020.1, read as the reverse complement.
GCTCAATTCAATGGGAGCTAAAATTTCGGGAGTCGGTTCAAACCTTTTGACCATCGAAGGTGTTAGATATTTAACTGGATGTGAACATACTATACTGCCCGATATGATTGAAGTGGGCAGTTTTATTGGAATGGCAGCCATGACAGGTTCTGAAATAACAATAAAAAATGTATCGTACAAAGATCTAGGCATAATCCCTGATAGTTTTAGACGATTAGGTATAAAACTAGAACAAATAGGCGATGACATTTTTATTCCTGAACAAGAAAGTTATGCTATTGAATCGTTTATTGATGGTTCGATAATGACTATTGCCGATGCACCATGGCCGGGATTAACACCCGATTTATTAAGCGTGTTTTTGGTAGTAGCAGCCAAAGCGAAAGGCAGTATTTTGATTCATCAAAAAATGTTCGAAAGCAGGTTGTTTTTTGTGGATAAACTCATTGATATGGGAGCTCAGATTATTCTTTGTGATCCACATCGTGCAACAGTGATTGGGCTTGGAGAGCAATTGCATTTACGAGCATCGGTAATGAGTTCGCCCGATATTAGAGCCGGAATAGCGTTACTGATAGCAGCTTTAGCGGCCGAAGGAACAAGTACTATACACAATATTGATCAAATTGACCGTGGTTATCAAGATATTGATAAACGGCTTAATGCATTAGGTGCCAATATTGTACGTATTTAGTTTCAAATTGTGTTTTTAAAATAAAGTTTCATTTTTAAAATTATAAAATTATGTTAAACAAAAAAATTACTGAAGCTATTAATAGCCAGATTAATAAGGAATTTTATTCATCGTATTTATATTTAGACTTTTCGAATTACTATTACGATAACAGTTTGAATGGATTTGGAAACTGGTTTGGAATTCAAACTCAAGAAGAACATGCACATGCTATGCTTTTTCTGAAATACTTACAAAATAATGGCGAAAAAGTAGTGCTTGATGCCATTGCTAAACCCGACGTTGTATTTAGTAGTTTCAAACAAGCTCTCGAAGAGGCTTACAAACACGAACTATTTATTAGTCAGTCTATTAATGACATTTATGCCATTGCTTACGAAGTGAAGGATTTTAAAACGATGCAATTTTTGGATTGGTTTTTAAAAGAACAAGGTGAAGAAGAAAAAAATGTAGATGAACTTTGCAAACGTTTTGAACTATTCGGAAATGATCCACGTGGACTTTATATGCTTGATAGTGAGCTAGCAGCTAGAACATTCACTCCACCATCATTGGTGTTATAATAGAAAAATAAAAAATTTGACATAAAAAATGGCTGAATCAATTTTTCTGATTCAGCCATTTTTGTTTAGATTTTGGAATAATCAGTTATGAAAATGCCATTCCACCATTAATATCGATATTTGTACCTGTTAGATAATCGGAATCGGCAGCAGCTAGAAACAAAACCAAATCAGCAACATCGCCTGTATCACCTTCGCGACGAAGCGGATACATTCCTTTCATGCGTTCACGATTTTCGGGCGTATTAAACCTATCGTGGAATGAGGTTGCAATAGTGCCCGGAGCAAGAGCATTAACCCGTATTCCTTTTGGTCCAAGTTCTTTAGCCATCGAACGAGTAAAAGTCATAACAGCACCTTTTGCAGTGGCATACAACGAAGCACCTGGACCACCACCATCGCGTGCTGCAAGCGACGAAAAGTTAACGATTGCACCACCATCAGTCATATAAGGCACTACTTCGCGGGTGCAAAGCCAGCAACTTTTCATATTTACATCCATCAGTAAATTATACCAATCTTCGTCCTGTTCGGTAATTTGCTTGCGTCCGCAAATTCCGCCTACAACATTAACTAAAACGTCAATTTTTGAACCGTAAGCAGCAACTCCGGCATCAAAAAAGCGTTTCACATCCTCGGCTTTGGTCATATCTCCTTGAACGATTATACCTTCAGAACCAACTTCCTGTACCATTTTTAATGTTACCTGAGCATCTTCAAGATTATCGAAATAATTGATTACAACTTTTGCACCTTCTGATGCCAACTTAACCGAAATTGCACGACCTAAATCGCGTGCGCCACCAGTAACAATGGCTACTTTTCCTTCTAATTTCATAATTTATTTAATTTGTTCAATTTTACCTATTGTTAAAAATATTGATAGTAACGAAAGTGGCACTAATGCTGCCAATAGTCCAAAGAGTAGAGGCCAACTAGCAATTTGACCTGCAAAAAGAATGGCCAAAATTGTTCCCAAAACGGCTGATGCACCACCCAAGCCAGCCAACGAGCCTACCGATTTCCCTCCATGCAAATCGCTTGCTAGAGTTTGAATATTGACAATGGTGAATTGAAAACCACCCAACACAAAAGCCATAAGAATAACCGCTACAATGGCATTCGGCACCATTACCGATGCAATTACAGCCGGAACAATAATAGCACCACCTATCAACATAGCTGTTTTACGTGCTCTGTCTACAGTTTTACCTTTACGAATAAGATGACCAGAGAACCAACCGCCCGAAAGACTTCCAATCATAGCCCCAAGGTATGGTATCCATGCTGAAAAAGCTAATTCTTTGATGTTCAACTGAAACTGATCCACCAAATACATAGGTAAAAAAGTAACAAACATCCACCAAATTGGATCTAAAAAGAAACGTCCTAAAATTACGGAATAGTTTTTACGGTTCGACAATAATTCGCCCCAAGATTTTGCTCTTTCGTTGGTAGATTTCGCTTCGGGTTGTCCACTCAAAATGTATTCACGCTCTTCTTCCGTTATCCATTTATGTTCCTTTGGACCTTTTTTGTTGATAATCAACCAAGGAATTAACCAAACTAAGCCTAAAGAACCTACCACAACAAAAGTGAGTTTCCAACCTATGGAGACATACAACATTAAAATAATTATCGGTGCAAGGATTGACCCAATAGATGCTGCAGCACCAAAAAGCCCTTGAGCAAATGCCCGTTCTTTCTGTGGAAACCATTCAGCATTACTTTTTGTTGCTCCCGGCCACGGACCTGCTTCACCCAAACCGAGCATCATACGGAATCCTGTGAGTGAAACTTTACCTTGTGCAAGCGAAGTAAGAGCATCTGCCGTTCCCCAAATTAGCACTGAAACTAAAAAACCTGCTCGTGTACCAATTTTATCGTACAATTTTCCCGAAAATAGCTGACTGAAACCATAGGCAATCATAAAGAAAATGGTTATTTGTCCAAGTAAATCCTTAGCTTGTTTTGTAGCATCTTCGAGTGAAGCATTTTTGTCTACAATGCCTAAATCGTATGCTATTCCCTGACGATTAACAACTATTTCACCATTTTTTTTGAAACTAAGTTTTGAAACATGTTGTGTTACCTTGTCGCCATTCTTGGCTACAAGTAAGTACGTGCTGTCGACAGCAAAAAACTGCGCCTGATTGTCGGAGACTTCTGAAGTTATTTCGTCGACAAGGCGATATTCGATATTAGCCACCCACATATAGTTGAGCGTGCCTCTATCGAGGTAATTAATAATGGTAATGAGCATGATTAGCCCAATTACCCACCAACGTAAGCCTTTGATTTTCATGGTTTATATGTTATTTTTTATCACCAAAATAAGAAACGGCATCGCCGCTTAAAAAATCTTCGCGAACAGGACTGAAAACGTCAATTAAAGATCCTGCTTCGAGACATAAAGCGCCATGTACAATGTTTGGCTCAATATATACACCGTCGCCGACATTTACTATCTGTTTTTCATCACCAATTGTAAACTCAAACTTTCCGGCAGCACAATAAGTTGTCTGTGTGTGAAAGTGCTGGTGCAACGAACCGATCGAACCTTTCTCGAAATTCACTTTAACCATCATAATCTGATTGTCGAATCCTAAAAATTTACGTGATACACCGCCGCCTAATTGTTCCCATTCCATACCTTCGGTAAGAATAAATTTTTCGCTTTTTCTTTTCATTGAATTTATAATTTTTAAAGTTGTTTGAAATAATAATTTCCCTCAAAGGAAATAGTTTGATTATTTATGTTTAATTTTCGTTCAATTTTATTGTTGAAGTCTTTATTTACAAGAATTATCAAGTATGTTTTCCCATTTCGCACACTTAATTTTATGGCCGTAAATTCATTATTATCCTGAACTAATTCCAATTTATCCACATTGCTCTGATAGCCACTTGTAATTTCCTTCGAAAGATCGTATAATCCATGAGGTTCAATGATAGTAGCAAAAGTGTGATTCGTAGCATTGGGTTGCCTGAGCATGAATGCAGTTTCGTTGCGCAAATTAAAATTTGGGTCAGAAGCTCCCAATCGAGTCAACAATAACTCTGTATTAGCATTTGTCAATGTTGTAATGCTGTAAAAACGATTTGCATTTACCCAAGTAAATTTTGCATTAGCTTTGGTTGTTTTAGCACTAGCTTCGAGCCAAAGATGTTGATAGCCATTTTTAGTACCTAAAGTTTTAAGTTCAGTGTTGTTCTTTTGATAATTAAAATCTGCTGTAACAAATTGACCTTTGTAGTAAAAAGGAAAATCGTAATTATGAACCGTATCGGACTTTAACTTGTAAATATCAGCAATAATCGGAAACTCGAAGTCAGGAATTTGAATTATTGCAGTAGTACGCATCATCTTCACACCAGCATAAGCATTTTCCTCTGTACCGCAAACAATTTGAAAGTCAGGTTTCGAAAAATCACAATATTGAATATCCGAATGAAATTTTGAAGATTCCTTAATATTGCCGTTAAAATTAGACTTTTGATCAACTGTAACTGTATTATGTGCAATGGTTTGCATGGCCCATGAGTAGTTTTCTTTTGTATAACCCCCACCCGATTTTGGTTCAATATTTAAAAAACGTGCAGCACCATAATCAGCAAGAATATCATTACCATTATCAAACAATGCAATTGATAGCTTGTCGTAATGACCATGCGAAAGTCCATGCGAAGTAGCTTTGAATGTAAGACACGTATGCGCATTTCCTTTTCCAGCTCTAAAAACAGCCACACCACCTTCGTTGCCATTTGCGCCATCGCGAAATAGCATGGATTTATAGTCAAAAGCGTTTGCTTTAATTTTTGCAGTTGCTTTAGCAGTGACCAAACCTTCGCCCGAAATAACAAAGGCATTCTGTTGTTTGGCAATGTTGAGCAATTGTTTTTCGGCTGGATTATTTTTATAGGCAATATTCACAGCATAAACAAGTTCCTGTGTTTTATAGGTTTTTTCGAGCGCATCATTTAAGTAAAAAAGTTCACCATTGTAAGCCAATTGCAACATGGTATTAACAGCTTTCAACAAAATTCCATCACGGTAATTGAAAATTTTTAATTCAGGTTGATGATTTTCGATAATCTGAGCAAAAACAATAAAAGGCCACAATGAATAACGTTGATAATAAGGACCTTCGGTAAAATAACCATCTGGCGAAAATAGCACATTTAGTTGACTAATAAAACCAGTTTTGCCATCTTTCTTTGACCCATACAATGCTTTATCTGTCAATTCTTTATCATGCATAGCATAACCAATCATACCTACAGCAGCTTGTGCCCAAGTACCATGATTGTGCATTCGGTTAAAGGTAGAATAATTGGCTTCGTTTCCGTTTGATAAAAATTCTGCCATTGGTTTAAATAACTTATTTTCAATTTGTTGCTTATTGCTCGCTGATAGGTAGTTGTAAATACAATCGTAGGCATTGGCCGTATGAAACAGCCAAACGGCATCGTTTAATGTTTGCCAAAATAATTTGCCCTGCGCTTCCGACTTTTTAACAGGATGTAAGCCAAGCGTTGGATATAAATCGGCATATTTCAACAACATTGATTCAACAAACTGCGCATATTTTATATTTCCAGAAATCTGAAATAATATACCACAGGCATTCATCTCGTAGTAATTGTTTTTGTGTTTTTCGTGCGTATAACCGCCACCGCCATCTTTGGGAACGGGAACTATAATTTCAGATTTCAGAGCTTTATCAGCTATGGCTTTGAGTTCATTGTACGAATTGTCAAAGGCCGGATATTTTCCGAGCGACTGTTTGATTTCCTTCACAGCTGATGGCGTGAGAAAAATACCCGGATTTTCGGCTTTCATAATCGAAAAAGCTAAAACGAAAATCAAAAATAACAGTTTACGCATCATATCAAATTATAGTTAGTATATCGTTGAAAATTTGCCCATTTATAGTTTTAAAACGTATCACATAAATTCCCCGCAACAAGTTTTTTTCAACAACAGAATGTACAAAAACATTTTTTTTATACAACATTTCACCATTTAAATTGTAAATATAAATATCACCTGCAACACTTGATTTCAATTGAATTTTTCCATTTAAACTACTATATATAAATGGATTATTCATTTTTTGAGGATTAAACAGCGTTGATGGATTATTAAAAAAAACAGCACCAACCAATTTCTTAATTGGCATATTGGAACTTACAGTACCCGAAGTTTCGCTTGATCCTGGAAACTTACTATTAACCACACGGCTACGACCTCTAATATCAACCAAAACTTCAGTATATTCAGCTGTTTTGTAATTTACCAACAACGAATTTGTATTAGGTTCGTACATAGAAATTGCAGTTGACACTTGCGACATTTTGGCATCAACACCAGTAATTATCTGCATTGAATTATAGCTAAAATCGGTGTATTTACCTTGATTCATCAAGTTGTTTTTCCAAGTTAAGCTCATCGCCGAAACGAAATTTTGGTCAATAACAACATTAGTATAAGATGAACTAGTATTGTATATATGATTGTGTGCAATAACCGAGTTTATTGGTGGCAAAGTAAGCGTACTGCTACTATTGTAATTAATCGAAAACGACTGCGAACAATTTACCAAAGTATTGAAAGCTACCAAAGCATTTTTCACCTGAAAATACTCATTTAATGCTGAATTTTGTTTTCCGCGAACCATGCAAAGTACTGCCCTATAACCAGTTCCTCTCAGATTCTCAAAATAATTATTATAAACTTTGTGATTTTCGCCAATTATGCGAACTCCACCAGATTCGGAAACGCCATTTCCAAAAAAATAATTACCTGCAACGGTGCAATTATTTCCGTGACGCAACGTGAGCATTCCTTTACATTCCAGAAAAAGATTATTACTGTATAAATTCCCACAAGATTTATTAGAGATTACCTCAATTTCACCATTGCACTTTTCGAAGAAATTACCCGATATGGTACAATTTGCAAAAGTCATAGAAGTAGAACTATCGCCTACACGTATAATTTCCTGTCCATTGAGTTCATCGCCATTAACATCGAGATTAGAATTGCGGTATCCAAAATAATTGTTCGTAATCCTATGATTAACCGTTACGCCACTCGTAAGCCAAACAACGAGCAATGTTCCAGAGTTATTTTTATTTTCGAACGAACAATAATCAACTGTATTATTAGTTCCAAATATCGACACCCATTTACTGTCGACAGTATTTAATGAAGGATTGTAATTGACTATTACTGTATTTTTCAACGTGCAATTATTTGCATTTTCGGAAGAGCGAAATGAAATAACATCAGATCCACTCAAGGTTCCATTTAGAAAATAAAGACCCGAAACTACAATATAGTTACCTCCAAACGCCAATTTAGAAGTTCCGTTCAGAATTACATTTCCAGGCGTTTCAGCTTCAAGAACTACCGGATTTAAAGCTGTTCCAATAGCTTTGAAGCTTATTGATTGATTGGTCCATGTTCCATTTTTCATCATTATAGTATCGCCCGCTACCCAACTACCATTGTTAATGGCAGAAGCAGTGGTTACAGTAGTTTTACGAGCAAAAAGCTGTAAACTAAAAACTAAAACTAATATAACAAATAAATAGTATTTCAATTGGAAATTAATTAATAAAGCAACTGATTTTTATCCTTTTGTGAGCTGCTAACTATTTGAATATAAATGTCTTTATAGTTTGTTGAATTTGTTAATCGATCTGCTCTGTACAGTTCCCATTTCAATTCTTTTTGCACTTTATCCCAGTCTTTTATTTGTTTATACGGAAAATCTTCAACGCTTTTTCCAATGAAAGGAATTAAGAATTCGATTGATTTTGGAATACTTCGACCATCAATTGATTTGGAATTAAACAAATCTATACCAATTGATTTTGCCAAATAACACATATCCAAAAAATGTTTTAAATTAAATGTGGAATAGCCAAGAGCCGTTGTTCGAGCCAATTCAAATGGCTGAGAACCATCGGGTTGTATTTGAGTGAATAACCTACGTTTGGCAAAAGCATTAATATATTGTTTGGCTACTACTTCGTTTCCGACAAATAAAGCATAACGAGTGATTTGTGCATCAAATGCAGTTCCATGATTGTTTTTGGCTTCGAATTCTTCTTTGGCAATTTCCGATGTTTGTAGCCAGTTTAGATATTCAGTAAACCAATTTTTCATTGCTGCACGGTCTTTCTTGGTGTATTCGTCCGATTTATTGAGCAAATCAACACCATCGAGCATTTCAACAAATGAATAAGTATCTAACACTCCTTCGCCCCTACCCTTACCTTCGTACTTTCCAGGAATAGTTTGACCAAAATTCATATTCGGATTCATTTTGGTTTTTTTATTTATAAACCAAATTCGCAAATTTTGTACTGCTTTTTCGGCATACTTATTATCCAAAGTAAGCGTGTAAGCTAATGATAGTACAGCAACACTCTTAGCCATATTACTTAGAGCACCCCGATCAAAATCTTCAATCTCAGGATTAACTACACCATCTTTCCGAATATACGGAAGTCCATCAGCAGTTTTAGGATTTGGCCACCAATAACGTCCTTGGCTTAAATAATCGTGTTTATCGCCACTCGGAGGTGTTGTTTTTTTGTCAACTACTGCTGTAATTGTTTTAGTCAACATTTTATCGGCCTCTTTCACTATTAGTTTAGATGCCTCGGTAGGAGTTTTTACAGCATTGTTAATGTTTTCGTAATTCCAGATGCGTGTTTGCGCATTGAGAACTATGAAATTTGTCAGAAAAAACAAAAATGCAATTCGTTTCATACTTTATAATTATTTGTAAATAGGTGCTTTAGCGGCAGATGTTAGCAATTCAAAATTATCGGTTCTAAATGGCGAAGCTAAAAATCCTGAATCATTTTTCAAGTTAGCTTCTGTCCAGTTTTCCCAACCATAACGAACGGCTATTGGTTTTGAAACGCCTGGAGCTGAAATTATTACTTGATTGCTTATTATTTCGGCTGTAGCAGGCACAAATTTTTTATCTTCACCACAAATAGTAAATCCTTTCAATTCCCCTTCGGCATTTAAATTACCATTATCAAAGCTAAGTATTGCTTTATTTTCTCTTACTTTTATTCCTTTATATACAGGACCTGAAAATGGCAGATTAAAACGATACACTTTATTGAGTGCTATTGCTGATAGTCTTTTACCCACTGGCTCTTTGTTGGTAGGATGAATATTCGCCTTTTCTCCCAAGTCAATTGTTACCGCCATACCCGTATTTTTCACGTTCTTACAAGTTAGTAATTGCGCTTCGCGAAGTTCAGGCCAAATGGCTTTATTTTGCGCATCGGCATTGGCATACGAAGGCAATTGCACAAATAAAAAGGGCATGTTTGGGTTTTTGAAATCGGCGCGCCATTGTTCAATCATTGTTGGGAATAAACTCCTGTAAAGGTAAGCTCTATTCGAATTATGCTCGCCTTGATACCATATTGTTCCCTTCACAGTATATGGCATAATTCGCTTCAACATTGTATTGTACAATCCCGCCGGACGATTGTAATTCTGTTCGCCCATTGGTTCGCTTGGTTTACGCAAACCGATTTTGCCTGCTTTTACTGAATCGCTGTATGCTTTCGAATCGGATTCGTATTTTTTTACTTTAGCAATATAATCTTCATTATTTAAACCAGAAAGGTATTTTTCGTAATTCTCAACATAACCTGCCAATTCAGGTTTATTGAGTAATGACTCACGACTTGTCCAAGTATCGGCACCAGAACCACCTTTATAACAACAGATTAACCCAATAGGTACATTTAATTTTGCTTGCAATTCTTTAGCGAAGTAATACGCTACAGCCGAAATTGAAGCTACATTTTCAGTTGTTGCTGTACGCCAATTCATATCACCTCGTTTTTTGTCGCCTTCAAAAGCTTTGTATGGCACCATTACAAACCGTATATTTTTATTAGTAGCACTTGCAATTTCATTTTTGCCATTGTCGGCGTTTTGCAACATAAATGCCATATTGGATTGTCCACCAGCTATCCACACCTCGCCCACATACACTTCGTTGAGTTTTATTGTGTCTGTTATTGAATAACAATTCAAACTGTAAGGTCCGCCAGCTTTCAGGTTTTTGAGAGTAATTGTCCAATTTCCGTTTTCGCTGGCTGTTGTTTTATAAACTTTGTCCTGTATTTTTATTGCCACTTCTTTTGAAGGCGCTGCATTTCCCCAAACAATTACTTTTGAGTTTTGCTGAAGCACCATACCATCATTAAACATCTCATTTAGAGATAGTTTCTGAGAGAAAGCTATTTGTGTTATAATGCATAATAAAAACAATAATTTAAGTTTACTCATTGTATTATATTTTTTGAAGATTTGAATAACTAGAACTCTATTATGTTACTTTTGGTCAACCAATTTTAATTGGTCGACCAAAAGTAATGCATGTTTATGAAATAAAAAAATTATTTGGTGGTTTTTTCATTAAATATGTTGTAGAACATAATATTGGTCGACCAAAATATATCAAATTTAAGATTAATCGAAAATTTTAATGATTTTGATGCAATTTGTTTTGGTCAATATATTCCTTTGGAGTAATTCCATATTGCTTTTTAAAACTTGTAGTGAAATAAGCTGGACTATTAAAACCAGTTTCGTAGGCAGTTTCGGCAATGGATAAGTCACTTTCGATAAGCATACGTTTTGCTGTAAGTAAACGAATATTTATAATTAAATCGATGGTTGAAAGATTGGTAAGCGATTTCACTTTGCGATACAAGTTTGTGCGACTCATACCTAACTCGCCTGCTATAAAATCAATATCGAGTTCTTGATTGGCAAAGTTATTTTGAATAATTTCATTTATACGTGTCATAAATCGCTCATCCGATGATACAACTTCGATACCCAAACTTTCGAGCGAGAATTTTTTGCTGTAAATATTTTTCAAACGCTCTCTGTTTTGCAATAATGTATTGATTTTCAACAATAAATTGGAAGTTCGAAACGGTTTAGTAAGATATTCGTCGGCACCGGCATTAAATCCTTCCTGAATCTGCATGGACAATGCCCTGGAAGTAATGAGGATAATCGGAATATGTCCTGTTTTAATATTCGATTTGAGTTTTTTACAGAGTTCAAGTCCTGTAATATGAGGCATCATTACATCACAAAGCACAATGTCGGGCATTTCGGCAATAGCAACTTCCAATCCCTGCTTTCCATCAACAGCTGTCAGAATTTTGTAAGAAGTTGAAAGTGAATTAGCAATAAACTGACGAATATCATCGTCGTCGTCGATAACTAAAACAGTTTTATTTTTTGAATCAAGCGGCATTACGGGCAATTCCACTTGTTCTTCAACTGAGAATATTGGTTTTTCATCAGCAAATTCAGCATCCGTAAAATTTTCTTTTTCAATAGGAATTACTACCGTAAAAGTTGTTCCAATATTAAGTTCAGAAGTAGCCCAAATAGCTCCATGACTGAGCTTCACAATAGAACGAGTAAGACTTAAACCAATACCTGAACCCGGTTGAATTTTCTTAGCTGAAGCCTGAACCTGATAAAATGGAGTAAAAATATCCTTTAAATTATCTTCCGAAATTCCCAAACCATTATCTTCAACAGTTATCATTAATCCATCTCCATTTAATTCCTTTAAATCCTCCTGAGCTTCATAAGGAAATGAGTTTTTGTCAGCAATAGAAATCTTTTTAAGTCCTAGTTTTACACTGCCTTTTTCTTTTGAAAACTTTAACGCATTGGAAATAAGGTTAAAACACACCTTTTCGATTAAATTTTCATCGAAATAAGCGGGTAGTTTTTCGTATGTATTGTCGAACTGAAAATTGATTTTTTGTGTTTTTGCCAGTTCATTAAACGACAAATATACTTCGGACAACAAATCCACCATGTCGTTTTCCGATACATTTAGTTTCATTTTCCCTGATTCTGTTTTTTGAAAATCCATGAGTTGATTCACCAATAACAGCAAACGATTAGCATTTTTTTGAATTAATTGTAATGATTCTTTGTAAAGCGGTGTGAGTAATTCCGACTTATCAATTAAATCGATTAAAGGCGTGAGTATCATGGTAAGTGGCGTACGCATTTCGTGCGAGAAATTGGTAAAAAGCTGAATACGCTCTTTATTAAATTCGTCACTTTTCTCTTGTTCGAGTTGCTTTAAATTTATACGCGCTTCTAAATCGTGTTTGAGTTTTAAATAATAAATAACCACCAAAAATGCAGCAATTAGCAACAAAAAGTAAAAAGTATAAGCCCACCAGGTTTTCCAAAAAGGTGGTGAAATATGAATTTTGAGTTTCGCAGGCGTTTCATTCCATAAGCCATCGTTGTTGGCGGCTTTTACCATAAACGTATAAGTTCCGGGAGCCAAATTGGCATAGTTTATTTCGTTACGTGCACCAATACTTGTCCATTCCTTATCAACACCATCCAATTTTATAGCATAGGTATTGTGTTCAGGAAAAATATAATTTAAGGCCGCAAACGCAATAGAAATATTGGCCTGATTGTGACTGAGATCAATTTCAGTTATTGTATTTAAGTTTTGAGTCAGTATTTGCGAGCTATCATTCACTTCAACAGGCACATTATTAACCGAAAAAGCTGTGAAAACAACAGGTGGAACAAAGTTATTTGTACTTAAATTTTGTGGTTGAAATGAGATAAAGCCATTGCTCCCAGAAAAAAACAAACGGCCATCGGCACTTTTAAAAGCCGCTTGCAGACTTATTTCGAGCAGTGAAATTCCATTTTTATTACTAAAGTTTTTAATTTTATTTGTTTGAGTATTCAATTCAGCTATTGCCGATTTGGAAGCAATCCAAATATTGTTATTATCCGATTCAATAATTGAACAAACATCCTCATCCAACAAGCCATTATTTTTATTATAATGGGCAACAATTCCTTCATTCTCGGTAAAGTTGTAAACTCCTTTACCATAGGTTCCTATCCAAATTTTGTTTCCAGAATCTCTGAAAATAGAGGTAATATACTTACTATCAGCTATGGAGCTTTCGTTTTTTGCATGAAGCGGTATGGGTTTCACTGTGTTTTTGGAGTAATCGAACAATAATAAACCATCGAATCGAGTACCAACCAATATCACATTCTCACGTAAAAGCAAGAGCGAACGAACATCATTGAACGTATAGTTTTTGTTTTTACCAGAAGTAAAAACAGACTGAATTTGTCCATTTTTTTTAATGCAATACAATCCCGTTTTATCACCTGTAGCGCCTACCCAAAGATTACCAACCTTATCTTTTAAAATATTATATATTACTTTGCGTTCGTCGTTTAGTTTATATAAAAACCTGAATTTGTGAGTTTTAATATTAAAAAGATATATTTCGGAACGGCTCGTACCACAATAAATATTATCGCCCTCGTAAAATATACTTTTAATAATATTCTTACTATAATTATTCTCATTTTGAGGTTCAATTTTATTAAATGTAAACTTGCGATTATTTACATTCCAACCTATCAGTCCGGCACCTTCCGAAGCTATCCAAAGATTTCCGTTTTTATCTTCAATCATCATGCCTATCACACCTGTGTATTTATTTTGCTCAGCCGGATTGTAATACGTAAATCGTTTATTATTAGGATGATAATTTGAAACTCCACCAGCATAAGTTCCAATCCAAAGTGTGCCGGCATTGTCGTATCTAGCAGCCAAAATTGAATAATGATTAATTTCACCACCAGGAATATACAAATCGGAAAATGCTGTAAACCGTGCAGTTGCTTTGTTGAATAAATATAAACCATTGAAAGTTCCTATAATAAGATTTCCTTTTCCATCATCCTCTATAGCCCTAATATTGTTATTATCCTCAATGCCATCGTTTAGAGTAAAGCGTTGTAGGGTTTTGTTTCCTGGATTTAACACACAGAGTCCTTTATTGATTCCACCAAACCAAATCAATCCACTTTTATCTTCAAAAACCACGCTGACCTGCTTTTCAACAGGCTGATTGTCAATTTTAAACTGATTGATTAAATTCATGTTTTTATCAACCTGTAATAAGCCCTGCGATACTGTAGCAATGTACATTGACTCGTCTTTTGATACACATAAACTACGGATGGGATTACTTTTTAGTAAACCTTTGAAAAAATAGTGTATAAAATTTCCGGAAGTTTTATCGAATATATTTAAACCCGATTTAGTGCCAACAATAATCCGATTCAAATTGTCGCTTGTCAAGGAAAAAATATAATTATCGGAAAGCGATGAAGGGTCTTTCTTGTTGTGAAAATAGGATTTAATTTTACCCGAGATATACTCCATGCAAACCAAACCATTGGTAGTGCCAATCCATAAATTCTTATCTACATCTTCGCAAATTGCAACTATATGATTATCAATTCTATTATCAAATTGATTTAACTTATATACTTTGAAATTTTTACCATTATAACTATTCAAGCCATCGCGTGTGCCGAACCACATCATGCCTTTCGAATCCTGAAAAATGGTGGTAACTGTAAGTTGTGAAAGTCCTTCATTTAGTGTCAAAGCTGAAAAACGCACATCTTGCCAATCCTGTGCAAAAAGGGCAACTTGAATGAGAATAAAGAGTATAAGTGAGATTTTACGCAACATGGTATTAAACTTTTAGGGATGATTCAAGGCATCGCAAATATATGCAATTAATTTGAGTTGTTCATTAAATAAAACACAAAAAGGAGTGTTGAATTACTATCAACACTCCTTTTCAGGCAATAATTATTATTGAAGAATTAGTTTATTTGAATACATTTGCCCTTTTTGGTTGGTAAATCTTACCAAATATAAACCAGTTTTTAAATTAGTGCTAACTTGATTTGCGTTTTGAGTATGTATCAATCTCACACCTTGCAAGTTATACACTTCAATTTCGCCAAGTTCGGGAACAAAAATTGTTTTACCAATATTGCGAATTTGAGTTGAAATAGTTGGATTATGAACAGCTAACAAACCAGCTGCAATTGAAAAACTTGCCGAAGGAGCTGATAATAATGAATTTGAATAAGAGGTACCATCGCCAATAGCAGCCACTTTATAAGTACAAACAGTTGCAGAGTCCAAACCAAGCACATTGTAAGTATTAGTAGCTTGACCAGTTACTGTAAAGTTTTTATTAACAGGTTTAGCATAATTCCAAACCGAAATAATATAACCTGTAGCATTGGCCACTGGAGTCCAACTTGCAGTAAAACCACCTGCTACTAAACTTGTAGCTGCATTAGGTGCTGCTGGAGTTGACAGTGGAGTATAAGTAGGAATTGAAGGACGAACAATGATTTGCGAAACATTCATTGAACTTGTTACATTGTTTCTTAAACGGAATGTTGAAGGAGTTGAACGTGTAACATTTTCAACATAAGTAGCTTCCAATTTATTGGTAGTGTATGTATTTATTAAGTTCCATGTTGTATTATCGCTTGCTAATTCCTCAAGAACAATTGTTTTTGCGTCCGAACCTGAGTTTGCATGAAATTCAATTTGTGCTACACTGTTTACAGTTGGAAACACAACTGCGGCAGTTATAAGTTTATCAAAACTAATGGCATTGATATGAGTTTCGCCATTCACACCAGTAGTTGAACCACCATAAATAAGCGCTTTTTCGAAACTAAAACCATTCGATTTCCATGTAGGATAATTTCCATTTAATGGCAAGTTGGTGCTTGGAGGTGGCACTGGCGCACCCCATATTGCAACATTTCCAAAATCGGTGTTAATACCAATAACATTCACTGCTAAAGTATTACATGTAGCCGAAAGAGAAGGACTTGAATCCAATGTACCTTTAGCAATAACCTGATAACTGTATGTTGTACCCATTTGAAGTCCGGTTATAGAGACACTTGCTATTGCTTGTCCGCTTGCCGAAACTGTTTTGAGCATAGTTGTGTTTTGGTAAACAACTACATCGTAAGCAGTAGCATTAGCAACCGAAGTCCAATTAGCTGTGAAGCTACTACTTGTTATGTCAGAAGGAACTCCAACAACAGGAACCGACAAGCCTGTGGTTGTAACTACTGCAGATTCGTTGCTTGGTTGTGAGTTTCCAAATGTAATTTTATCGGCAATAGCTGTCACTTTATAAGTATAAGCCGTATTTGAATTTAATCCAGAAATTACTGAATTAGTTGTAGCCTGACCGGTAACACTAACAGTTTTTACTAAAACAGGATTCGCATAAACAGCAACTTCGTATCCAACTGCACCCGTAACTGCCGACCAATTGGCAGTGAAACCAGTATTTGTCACGCTTGAAGCTGCACCTACAGTTGGAGCAGGTAATTCAGCCACTTGTTTGCCCACAGCTGCAGCCCACGAAGTAGAAACTCTTACGCCACTTACCTGAAATTTGGCTGCACTACTTCCATTTACTCTGAATCTGATACCATCGATAGCAGCTAGAACATCTTTAGCGCTGTTGTTATCAACCACATCGGGGGTTGGTTCAGTAGTCGAAGCAATAACTGGATTAACAAACAACGAAGCAGTTTTTGCTGTCCAATCGTATTTTACAACCAATAAAAATGTTTGAGTAACATCTGCATATTCTGTTGTTGCCCAACGATAATCGGCATTAGATGAACTTGCACGTGTAGTTGCAAACCTGAATTTTGCGGCATCTACAATGCCTTTGCCAATTAGCACTTTAGGACCATTACTCCCACCTATAGAAAGCGCCATAATTTCAGCATTAGATTGACCTTGAGTTACACCTGGCTTGCATAATAGTGACATATAAATTACGCCTGATGTAACTGATGATGGAATTGCCTTAACCACTTTAAAATCGTTACCTCCACTTGTATAATCCGATGTAATTAGTTTACCGGCACCAGACAATGCATACATGCCATTAGCATCGCCATACGATAGCGGGTCGGATGAAATATTTCCAATAGTTCCTGTTACAGCTCCATTAGCTGATAAAGTGTTTGTCCAAGTTGATTCGGTAAGTAAGCTTGCACTAGTGTAATTGAATGTTTCGTCGTGCAATACCTGTGCATTTACTATAAGCGCCAGGGCTAAAAATGCGATGATTGAAGTAATTTTTTTCATGATTTTATGATTTTTTAAATTAACAAATTGTGTTAGTGAATCAGCAATTTGCTGATACACTAACAATTCGGTTTATCTGATTATAATTTTTTGAACTTTTTCTATTCCGTTGTCGGTTCTGAAACGAACAAAATACAAACCATTCGAAGTATTTAGTTCAATTCTGTTAGTATTTTTCTCTTCAACTATTTTTGCTCCCTGCAAAT
Source organism: uncultured Paludibacter sp. (assembly GCA_964466415.1). GTDB lineage: Bacteria > Bacteroidota > Bacteroidia > Bacteroidales > Paludibacteraceae > Paludibacter. The sequence continues at coordinate 2,732 of CAYXQZ010000020.1, read as the reverse complement.
TGAAAATTTCTATGTTCCCAATTTCGGAAGTGAAAATTGTTCTATCTTTAATTGTGATAAAACTTGTTGAATTGATGTTTTTCGTAAAAGTTCCTAGGTCACTCAACGTTGTTATGGTTACCGAAGCTGCAGATAGTAAAGAATTTGAGTATGCAACATCGCCATCGCCTATCGCACTCACTTTATACGTGTAAACTGAATCTGCTTGTAGGCCTGTTATTGCTACACTATTTGTGGATTGACCACTTGCTTCCACTGTTGTCATTAAACTAGTTCCTTTATAAACACAAACCTTATAGCCAGTTGCGTTTGTTTCACTACTTGTCCAGTTTGCTGTGAAACCAGTAATGCCAATACTACTTGCCGCCCCAACGG
>CAYXQZ010000020.1:0-2257 GCA_964466415.1 uncultured Paludibacter sp. | reverse complement strand
GTAGTTGCCGATGCACGAATTTCTAATTGCGACACACTTGTCACAGTTGGCAAATCCATAACACCTGAATTAGATGATTTGTCTAATTTAAGCATGTGCGTATATGCTTCCCCTTTTAGTCCGTTTACATTCGTTGTTTGAATATATCCTTTTGTGAGATCAAATCCATTGGCCGAGTAAGTAGGATACGTTCCCAAAGTAAGTGAGCCTGAAATAACACCACCCCAGGTGCCATCAGCAAAATTAGGATTTAATTGACTGATTGTAGTGGCTATGGTTTTAGCAATTGAAGATGCCGACGAAGCATCGGAATTTAAATAAGTAACGCCATCGCCAACTGCCATAACTTTGTAAGTGTATGTTGTGCCCATAGCCAATCCTATAATTGAAAGGCTTGAAGCAGCTTGTCCGACAACATTGGTTGTACTAACCAGATTGGTAGTAAGATACACCATTAAATCATAACTACTTGCATTGGCTACCGGAGTCCAATTTGCAGTAAAACTACTTGATGTAATATCTGTTGCAGATCCTACGGTTGGAACTTGAAGTCCAATTGTAGTAAAACTGGTCGATGCAGCCGACGGATCAGATGAATCGTAATTTGTAGCATCACCTACTGCTGTAACCGTGTATGTATAAGTTGTGCCAGTTTTTAATCCTGTAATTAAAGCACTTACTGTAGCTTGCCCTGCTGCCAAAGTTGTGCCTGTTAACATTGCACCTTCATACACTTTTATACTATAACCACCTGTGGCATTTGAAACCGATGACCAATTTGCAGTAAATCCATTTGTACCAATGCTGCTTGCAGTGCCAACAACAGGTGCATCCAGTTTTGGTAATGCTGAATAATAAATTGTGTTACCTGCAATTTTAGTATCAGCACAAATAAATGAACTTTTGTTTGATAATGAAAAATCAAGACTTGCAGCATTTGTAAAAGTTGGTACAGTTGCAAATGTATTGGTACCTGTTGGCACTGTTCCTGTAAAACCGGCTAAATAGCAATATGAAATAGTTGCGGTTGGCAGAGTTTGTGCCACTGTACTAAAAATACTATTTGAAACAGTAATTGCTCCCGAACCCGCTGGATATCTAATAATACCTTCTGAAACAGATGTTGTAACTAAATTATAAAATGTACAATGGTCGAACAGTGTTGCGCCTGAATTAACTTTTGCTGCATAAATAATATTTGCTCTTGCAGTTAATAAAACATTATTACTGAAAGTTGTGTTTTTAATAGTAATATCACATTTGGTGGGATTTGTTGTTTGATTTAAATATATTATTCTACCACCGCAATTATTAATTACTGAATTTTGAATATCAATTATTTGGCTGGTACTTCCTTCAGCATTCATACGTATAAGTCCATTTCCTGGCCCATTTAAAAAAGATTTAAAATAACAATTATTAATATATAGTTTTGTATTTGAAGCTGTTGTAGTTGCATCGTAAAATGCTAATGTTTGTCCTGTTCCTCCTGCATTTACACCATCAAATTCTAATCCTTCAAATCTGATAGTTAAACCTGATGTAGTTGTATAAAAAATATTTGATGTAGAGCCAGTTGTAGTACTATTTAATTTAAGAATTGGTTTAGCCGCAAGTCCTGCTGCTGCTCTAACAGTTGTATTCCTTATTAATGAATTATTATTTCCGGTAGAACCAGTACTGAATGTATAAGCACCGCCCGAAGTGGTGAGTTCGTAAATATCGGCAGCACCTCCTTTTAAATCAGTATTTAGTGAGCTAACTTCACTTGCAGTATATTGCATTGTAAATGTACCCGGCGTCCCCGATGATAGGGCTGTTGTAAAGGGGGCAGACGGACTTGATTCAGCTGAACTTACATAAGTTACACCATCACCAATAGCAGTAACTGTATAAGTGTAAGTTGTGTTTTGCAATAGCATACCTGCAATTGTTAGTGTTGCAGAAGTAGCTCCTGAAACAGTTTTAGGAGAGCCTGTAACTAAGACGCTTGTTCCGTCGTATACATTAATGGCGTAACTTGTAGCATTGGGCACTGCTGTCCAGTTGGCAGTAAAACCCGTAAGTGTAGGTCGGGTTGCAGTTCCTACAATTGGTACATCAAGAGTGGTTTGTGCATTCGCAAATATTGCTACAAAAATAACAAGGAGTAATAATGTAATTTTTCTCATGATAATAGTATTTAAAATTGTAATTAATTTTATAATCGATTAAACAAAAGTATTTATAACCACTAAATATGACTTTCACAATTAGT
>CAYXQZ010000019.1:27725-31744 GCA_964466415.1 uncultured Paludibacter sp. | reverse complement strand
ACTTTAATGGCAAATATACAACATCTACACTGTTTATCAAATGATTGAAACATATTATTTTGTATGTTTAAGAACATATTTTGTCACGCATTAAAAAAGAAAAAGCAAACAAATGTATTGTATTCCATCTGTTTGCTTTAACTCATGTTCAAACGATAATTTTTCTAGAAAAAGTTAAGAATCTAAGTTTTTTTAAAACCACACCTAATTTTGTAAACTTAACAGCAATTTTGAGGTTAAAACTGAATTGTCATTTATGAAAAAAAAATTACTTCTTATATCTTGTTTTGGCAGTTATTGTTCTGGTATTTTGTTTTTAAATTAGTCCTGATTCAATCATTAAATCATTCTCAAACCAGGACTAATTACGTTAACACTTAAAAACCCAAAAACCAATTTTACTACCTATTTTTAAAACTCTAATTATTGCATTAATACTGTTGTGCTCGAAACATCTACGTCTACTGTAGTTTGAATTACATATTGTCCGGATTGTGTTCCTGTTTCTATGGTTGTGTTAGTTTCGGGTTTAACAACTATTTGTTTTACCACTTTACCATTGCGAGCATTTACAATTTTAATGTTAGCTTTTTGTTTGTTTGGATTTTCAACCATGAGCTTTTTATTGTGTGCTCTTACTTTTACCTTTTTGGCTTTATTTTCTTTTTTGTCTTTTTTATCTTTTTTGTTTACTACAGTGCTTCCACTTCCATTATTAGGATCGATTCCTGGGTCAACTATTTCGGGTTCGGGCACTACTGGAGGTACAACTACTGGAGGTACTACAACTGGAGGTTCTACTACTGGAGGAACTACAACTACCGGAGGAACAACTACTGGAGGAACAACTACAGGAAGCTTAGTAATAAATTTAAAGCGTTCTTGCATATCAGCTTTCGATGCTGTAAAAGAATGTTTGGCACCTTGAGCATAAACATCTATAGTATCACCTTTTAATAGGTCGACCAAATAAAGTCCGGGATAAAAATAATTAATGTCGTAATGTGTAAATGTAAATGTGTACTGAGTTCCTTCGCCAGCTATAAAAGCAAATGCATTGTTTTCGATAGTTGGAAAACTAGACACTTGAAATGTTCCATCTATGCTTTTATCAAAAACTTGAGGAGCCGGAGTAGTGGCGTTTAAAAATTTATAGCCATCGTAACCATTATCGAAACCATCCGATGTGCCAGGTTCGGTAATCATCCATACTTTATCACTATAGTAACCATCAGTTACTTCAATTACAGTGCAGCAATGTACTGGGGTTTGAGCTTTTGCAAACGATACAGTTAATAATAATGTAGCTGCTGCGAGAATGGTTTTTGTGTTGAGCGTTTTCATAATTCATTATTTTTTAAATGTGAATAATTTTGTTTTTAATTTTGGGTTGTTTCAAGCTTCAATCCTTACATGAATTATTGTTGCTTTTCACATTTCAAATTTACTGCTTCGAACTACTCAAAGCAATAGATAAGGCACTGTAGCAGCTATTCACAAGGCCTTGTAGCTAAAAATACTACAACCAAAACACATTTTTAAGCACAATAAAAATAAAAATTTTGTGGCTCTCAACTACATTCCAATTCGTAATTTGAGCTACAATATTAAAAACATTGGCAAAGCAGGCAAACTCACATAAATAAAAGTTATATCATTAAATATCAAGAATATATGTAGTAATACGAAAAATATTTTTTTACTTAATAAAACACTAACAGCAGGCTCTTTATTTTCGAAGAGTTTCCGACTCAAAATTGCTAAAAACAGACACAAATGAATGAAAAATGAATATTTACCCATTTAGAAACAGTCCATTTTATGAAAAACAAAGTCAGAGCACACCAATACATTATTATTTATTAACCATAAATCGAGTGCAAAAGGCGTAACTTTAACTATATTTCACACAATATCCATTTCAATTAATTCAAAATGTAAGATTTAGTTTCGAAAAATCAAATTCAAAGCTACTTTACTAGTACAAAAAACAATAGAAATAAAATGTAACAAAAATTTCAGATACCATTTTGCTTAAAAAATTAGTTGTAATATATCCAATAAATCAGCCTAAAATACCATAGTTCAATGAGCTAAAATAATGACTGAACCCATCTTGCTTCTTGAATCAAAATTCGTATCTTTGTACTCCGAAAAATAAAGCAACAATGAACTTAGAAACTATTATTCAAACGGTTGTGGCCGAGTCAGTAAAAACACTTTACAGCACCGAGACGCCACTTAATCAGATTCAGATACAAAAAACAAAAAAAGAATTCGAAGGCGACGTTACTGTTGTAGTATTTCCTTTTGTTAAGATTGCCCGCAAATCGCCCGAAGCTACCGGTCAGGAAATTGGCGAATATATTGTAAAAAACAATCCTCAAGTAAGCGGATTCAATGTAATTAAAGGCTTTTTGAACCTTAACATTCATAAATCGTACTGGCTGCAAACATTAGCGGCCATTTATGCCGACGAAAAGTTTGGCATTAAAACGCCTACTGCTACTGATGCTACAATGATGATTGAATATTCGTCGCCAAACACAAATAAACCTTTGCATTTGGGGCATATACGTAATAATCTACTCGGATTTAGTATAGCCGAAATTCAAAAAGCTTGTGGGTGGAATGTGGTAAAAACAAATATTGTAAACGACCGCGGAATCCACATTTGCAAATCGATGTTAGCTTGGAAACTTTTTGGCAATGGCGAAACACCTGAAAGTACTGGTTTAAAAGGCGATCACTTGGTAGGAAAATATTATGTGGTTTTCGATAAAGCATACAAAGCTGAAATAAAAGCACTTATGGATAAAAAAATAAGTGAGGAAGAAGCAAAAAAAACTGCACCACTTATACTCGAAGCTCAAAAAATGCTGCTAGCATGGGAGCAAAACGACACTGAAGTTCGTCAGCTATGGGAAACAATGAATGGTTGGGTATATGCTGGTTTTGACCAAACCTACAAACAAATGGGTGTGGATTTCGACAAAATATACTACGAAAGCCAAACATACCTCACCGGAAAAGAAGAAGTGGAACGTGGAGTAGCCGAAAAATCGTTTTACACACGCGATGACAATTCGGTTTGGGCCGATTTAACTGGCGATGGTCTTGACGAAAAGTTGCTACTTCGTGCCGATGGCACATCAGTGTACATGACTCAGGATATTGGCACAGCCAAACTGCGTTACAATGATTTTGATATCAAAAAAATGGTTTATGTTGTAGGAAATGAACAAAATTATCATTTTCAGGTTTTATCAATATTGCTGGACAAATTGGGTTACGCTTGGGGAAAAGATTTGGTTCACTTTTCGTACGGAATGGTGGAATTGCCCGAAGGAAAAATGAAAAGCCGCGAAGGTACTGTTGTGGATGCCGACGATTTGATGGCCGAAATGATACAAACTGCCCACGAAACGTCGCTAGAGCTCGGTAAGCTAGAGAATTGTACTGCCGATGAAATTACAAACATATCGCGCATGGTAGGTTTGGGTGCATTGAAGTATTTTATTCTGAAAGTGGATCCACGTAAAAACATGACCTTCAATCCTGCTGAATCTATTGATTTTAATGGTAATACAGGTCCATTTATTCAATATACGCATGCACGCATCAAGTCGGTATTGCGTAAGGCAGTGGATCAGGGCATAAATTTTGGAACAGAAATTGATAACACGCTTGCAATATCCGAAAAAGAAAGTTATTTAATACAGTTATTAGCCGAATTTCCAGCGGTAGTAAAACAAGCTGGCGATGAATTTAGTCCGGCATTAATAGCTAATTACGAGTACGAATTGGTAAAGGAATTTAATCAATTTTACCACGATTTCTCCATTTTAAAAGAAGAAAATCAAGAATTGAAAAAATTCCGTTTACAACTTTCGGCTTCAATAGCTAAGGTTATTCAATTAGGAATGAACTTATTAGGAATAGAAGTACCGGAAAGAATGTAATTTATGCTTCGCAAGTTATTAGCTTCGCGATATTTGCACTTCGTGCGTTATTTGTGC
>CAYXQZ010000019.1:23589-27625 GCA_964466415.1 uncultured Paludibacter sp. | reverse complement strand
TTCGCACGTCGTTGGTTATTGATTCTAACATCTAAAAATTACTTTTATGAAACAACAATTACTTATTGCTATTAGCATTATTTTAGTAGCAACTTCATGTTCGTCGGGCTATAGAGCATACAAAAAAGGTGACTATTACAAAGCAGCTTTCGATGCAGTGGATCATTTAAAATCGTCGCCAAATAGTGATAAAGCGGAGTTTGTTCTGACAAAAACATACCCTTTAGCGCTTCAAATGGCTCAACGTGAGATTGAAAAGGCTAAACTTAACAATTCGCCTAACAATTACGAAGATGTAGTGTATCATTACGAAAAGATTAATCAGTTAGCGGATAATATTTATCGTACTCCCGCAGCTAATCGTGTCATTGCCAAGCCTACTGAATTTCCGTCAGAACTATCCGAAGCACGTAAAGTGGCTGCTGGTCAGGTTTACGAAATGGGAATGAAAGCTTTAAATGCTGGTACAATTTTCGATGCTCGCAACGCTATGCAGCTTTTTCAACGCTCCAACAATTATGTATATGGCTATCAGGATGCCTTGAAACTTATTGAAGAAGCGCGATATCAAGGTACATTGCGCGTATTATTCGAAAAACCTGTAACCGGAATGAAGTATCAGTACTCTGCCGATTTTTTCAGCACCAATTTATTGTCCGAATTAAGTAGAGTGCTCGAAAAACGAATGATACAATTCTACAATTACGACCAATTTGGCAACAATTCCGAAGTTCGCCCACATCAATATTTGGTTTTAAACTTCGAGGATTTCTCCATTGGAAATGTATACGATTCGAAAAAAACAGTTGATTTGAAACGCGATAGCGTAATTGTAGGCACAGCTACTATCGATGGCAAAAAGGTAAATGTTTACAATACTGTAACGGCCAAACTTAATTCGTTTCGCCGCGAAATTAAATCGGGTGGTATTTTGAGTGTTCGCGTTTTCGACCAACAAAACAGACTGATAGAACAACGCAATTTTAGTGGTGAATATGTTTGGTACACTAACTGGTCTACTTATAATGGCGATGATCGTGCACTTACAGCGGATCAAAAGAAACAATGCGAACAAAATCCACAATTACCACCATCGCAACAAACACTTTTTGTAGAATTTACAAAACCGATTTACTCACAAGCATTTAGCTATATAAGACAGTTTTATAATAAGTATTGAGTAATGAGTAATGAGTAATGAGTAAAAAAAGACTTTTCAGAAAATTTCTGAAAAGTCTTTTTTGATTTTAAATCACACTAAACTAACACTTCACATCAATCCACCTTAGCTTTACGATGTTTCTTAACCTTTTCTACCTGTTGCTTTCTATTTTCAATAAATTTTGCCATATTTTCCTTGCCAATAATTTTTTCGACAGCAGCATCATTTGCATTTTTCATTTCCTCAAATTTCTGCTTACGTTCTTCGGCAATCTTCTTTTCTTGATCAATAAATAACTTTGTTAGCGATTCTTTTTGTGCATCAGTTAATCCAAGATCTTTTTGCATACGTTCAGCACGTTTTTCGGGAGCAAAAGCTACTTTCATATCCCTCATATTATCCTGTTTTGGACCCATTCCTTGCTTGTGATTACGCATTTTGCCATCCATACGTTTATGCATTTGTTTATGCATCTCCTCCATTTTGCGCATTTTTTGCATTCCTTCGGCGTGTTTGGCTTGCATTTTTGCCATTTTTTCTTTTCCAATAATCTTTTCCAATTCAGCTTGCTGCGTTTTGCGCAAAGCTTCGAATTTTGCTTTTTGCTCTTTTCCGATTGCTTCACTTTTTTCTTTTATTTTCATTACTTCTTCCTTTAGTGCAAGCATTTTCACTTCTTCTTGTTTAAAAAGTTCAAGTACTTTTGCTTTTTCGGAAGCATTTAATTGTAAATGTTCGGCCATTTTATCGGCACGCATTTCTGGTGTTACTTTTTGGTGTTGTTCAGCACCACGTCTTCCTTCGTGTTTTTGGGCATTTATAAGCATTGTGCCCAAGGCAAACACAAGTGTTGCGATTAAAAATTTGTTTTTCATAAAGTTTGAATTTTAAATTGTAAATAATTATAAATTAATTGTTTGTACTGTATCTGACGACACACAAAGTTGAAAGTTTAATACACTTTGAAGTTTTAACTATTATTTAGATAAAAAATATTTCAAATAATTATTTTCGGGCACAATAATTGCAAATGCAGTTAAAACAACAATTAATACAAACAATTCAAATATATAAAGCCATGAAACAATTATTTTATCTACTAGTAATCAACTTATTAGCTGTATCGTGTATTGATGTAAACGACGATCAAACAAACATTAAAACCATTAATTTGGTAGTGAATGAAAATGACTGGGTGGAGAACACAGACACTAAAGGTTTAAACCGTTATTACTCCTGCTCGTTCGATATGCCCGAAATCTCCACTTATGTTTATAACAGTGGAGTTGTAAACACATACATCACTTTTGATTATGCCTCGCAGCCATTACCTTATGTTCAGCATTTGGAAGATGACAAAGGGTTTAGATGGACTCGCACGATTGATTATCAATACGAACGTGGTAAACTCCGGATTTTTGTAACCAATTCCGATTTCATAATGGATATTCCCGAATCGATGACATTTAAAGTGGCATTAATTTGGTAAAAAAAGCGAGGCTTCAGATAAAAATCTGAAGCCTCACTTTTTTAATCAGAAACTTATTATTTTACAGCTTTTGGAGCTTGTTTAGTTTTCAGCTTTTTGATTTCCACTTCCAACTTTTCAATTTCCTTTTCCTGACTTGTAATTGTTTTAAGAAGTTCGTTCAGCTCCTCATTTTCAATTGTAGTAGGATATTGCGCTTCAACACGTTCCAGAAAATCGGCTAAAATATTCATATAATTCATAAAAGCATCGTAAGCTGTTTCGTAAGTCGATCCCCAAGCATCGCGATGACTCATATAGCGGAAATGATCCGAAGATTGCAACAAAAGCCAATCGCGCTGTAATGGTTTATCGTTGCACAAATTAACGCGCTCTGATACTGCATATAACTTATTTAAAGCCTCTTGTTGTAAATCATTACCTGTCCAGGGAGTTAGGTCTTTATCATTACCAACCCAACTCATCGGAAATGGAACTGACAAGATATCTGCAGCATCCGTTTTTTTAGCATATTCGGCAGGCAATACAAACGAAACTTTCTGTTCCATAGCATGATATGGCAAGGCTTTTAGGAAGTCAAATATTCCTGATTCGGCCGAATTTTCAATACCAAAAACATCGTAACCCATACCAATATTAACAATATCTTCGCCTGCGGGTAATGCGGTAACCCAGCTAATATATTTTTCGGCAGTAAGTTGATTACTGCTAAATTTGAACGCTAAATCGTCGCTCAATTTCCAGTTACGCACCAACAATTTGAATTTTGGGAGATAAGCATGTTTGTACACGTAGTTTGGACTTTTCCAACCCATAACGTGCTTTGCTTCCTCAACCATCATGGTTTTATATCCCATTTTGGAAACTAATTCACCTATTTCGTCGGAGTAAATAAGTTCGGTATTGAAAAATGTGCTTGGTTTTATACCAAATAAGTGGTTAATTTTTTCGGAGTGTAAACTTACCTGTTTTTCAAACTCGGCAGGTTTAAAAACCGAAGCCAATGAATGTGCGTAAGGTTCAGCCAAAAAATCGACACATCCCGTTTTTGCTAATTCCTTGAAACTATCAATTATAGCAGGCGAATACTGTTCGAAAAGATCCAATGCAACTCCGGATATTACATAAGAACAACGGAATTTGCCATTTGAACTACGAATCATTTCAGCGATGGTACGATTTGCATTTAAATATGATTTTTCAACCAAATGATCAATGCGTTCATCTGTCTGTAAATCATCATAATAGTAATGATCCTGACCAATTTCGAAAAAGCGGTACCGTTTCAGACGTATAGGCTCATGAATTTGAAAGTAGAAGCATATATTTTTCATACAATTTATTTTTTAATTTTGTTTGAAGATTTGAAGATTTGAAGATTTGAA
>CAYXQZ010000019.1:18079-23489 GCA_964466415.1 uncultured Paludibacter sp. | reverse complement strand
AAACTTTTGAACTTTATAAACTATTGAACTTACATTACACTTTCGTAAATCGATCTCACTTTTAATCCAGCATCATACCATTTAATGTTATCAACCTCTTCGCGTCCTAAGTTACGAAGACTTGAATACATGGCTGGATATTTTACAATGGCATATATGGCATCGGCCATGGCATCAATATCCCAATAATCGGTTTTAATGGCGTGATCTAAAATTTCGGCACAGCCTGATTGTTTCGAAATAATGGATGGAGTACCCACTTGCATTGCCTCTAGTGGCGAAATTCCAAATGGCTCTGACACCGAAGGCATAATATAAACATCACTTTCGCCAAGCATTTCGTGCACCTGACGTCCTTTGAGGAAGCCTGTAAAATGAAATTTATCAGCAATTCCGCGACGCGCAACCAAATCAATCATTGCTTGCATCATATCGCCACTACCAGCCATAACAAAACGAACTCCGCTTGTTTTTTGTAACACTCTGTGGGCAGCTTCAACAAAATACTCTGGTCCTTTTTGCATGGTAATTCTACCCAGAAAAGTCACTACCTTATCGCGACGAGGTGTTTTGGTAAACGAATCGGCATCGGGCAAAGGCTCAACTGCATTGTGTACAGTTGTTACTTTTGCAGGATTTTGATGGTATTTTTCAATTACAATTCTACGTGTCAGTTCACTAACCGTCATTATATGGTCGGCCATATCCATACCACGTTTCTCAATACCATACACCGTAGGATTCACTTGTCCACGACTACGATCAAAATCGGTGGCATGAACGTGAATTACAAGCGGTTTACCACTTATTTGCTTGGCAAAAACTCCTGCTGGATAAGTCAACCAATCGTGTGAGTGAATAATGTCAAAATCAATTTGATGCGCTAATACACTTGCAACAGCTTCATAATTAGCAATTTCTTCGATCAAATTATCAGGATATCGACCTGAAAAATCAATACAACCAAGATCGTTGGTGTGAATGCGCGAAAAATTGTATTTAATGCCATTACGCAACCAAAAATATTCGTCTGGATGCATCATTTTTCCAATTCTATTATTTACATATTCCCAACTATTTTCGCGCCAGTTAACTGGAACATTACAAGCTCCAACAATTTTCAAGAAACTCTGATCTTCGTCGCCATGTGGCTTTGGAATTACAAAAGTAATATCCATATCGGGCTGCAACGACATGCCTTTGGTTAAGCCGTAACTTGCAGTACCTAAGCCACCTAAAATATGAGGTGGAAATTCCCACCCAAACATTAATGCCTTCATTTGTTCTTAGTTTTTGTAGTTACCTAAATCGTCCAACACTCTTAAAACACCAGCCACACTCATGGCAAATGACATACCACCATGGCCTTTAAATGGAGGATTTCCATCAAATAATTCAGGAATTGTCCCTACACAAAGTTCAGTCATTTCGGATTCGATACCTGTAAGCATACGTTCGATAAATGAAATGCCACTTTCTTTATAAATACTGAGATAAGCTACACTATAAGCACCAAAAGTAAATGGCCAAACTGGACCGTTATGATAATTTCGGTTACGCTCAAGCATGCCACCAATATAATTAGGGCGATATGAGCCACTTTTCGGACTTAAACTACGCAAGCCCCTTGGCGTTAACAATTCTTTTGTACAAATATCCACAACGGCTTTCTTCTGCTTTTTGTCCAACGTAGAATAAGGCAGCGAAACTGCAAAAATCATATTTGGTCGCACTTCCGGATTATTATAATTTCCATCCACATAATCGTACAAATAGGCTCCGTTCCAAAATGTTTTCACAAAAGCCTCTCGTGTTATTTCGGCTTGATAATCAAGCATATCGGCAGCATGTTCGTTACCCGACACACGTGTAATTTCCGAAGCAAATTTCAAAGCATTGTACCATAATGCATTAATTTCGACAATATAACCTGTACGTGGCGTAATGGGTCTACCGTCTTCAACAGCGTTCATCCAGGTAGCAGGTTTATCTTTTCCATCAACATACAGCAAACCATTGGTTTGAAGCAATAAACGTGGATGATTTTGTTTGCGAATAAATGCAATTATTTCTTGTACAAATTCTCCATACAGTTCCGATGCTTGTGTAATGCTTTGTTTTTTAGCGTATTGCTGCACCACCCATATAAACCAAAGCAACACATCGGGATCATCAATATTTTGTAATTTTATAGCTGACAAATCATTATTCATAAAATTTCGAAGCTCTTGAATGGATGTTTGCATAATAGCATCGAAATAATCCATGCGGTCAACTACTAAAGTACAACCCGGAAGTGAAACAAACTGGTCGCGAGCACGAGCACCAAACCAAGGGTAACCCGCCAATAGATAGGTTTTATCGCCTTCGCGCTTGTAAAATTGCTGAGCAGAATTTTTCAGTGTATTAAACATTGTGTCGCGTACGCTACGATGTTGTAGCTCCACATCCCACAATTCGCTTAATTTACGAGGCGAAATTTCACTAATTCCTGCCGAAAAAATGATACTTTCACCTTTTTTAATGGGCATTTCAAAATAACCCGGAACCATTAAATCTTCCTGATAGTCGTAGCCACGTTCCTGCTCTTTGTAGTATTCAATATTATTATACCAATCGGGTTGATGATGATAGCTGTTTTTTTTCGAAAACTGCATAAATAAACAAGGGTAGTTTTGGTACATGCAGGTACGTATACCATTTGGAGTTTCAGCGTAATCGGTTTTGGCTGTATCGTTTTGCTTGGATAATGCATTTACACTCCTGAAAGCCAAAAACGGCTTAAAACGCAGGGTTGTTGGCGAATGCGCTTCGAGCAAAGTATATTTTATTAAAATGCGAGGTTCAAACGACACCAGCATTCTTTCTTTGGAAAGCACAACACCTCCTACGCGATAAACGGTACGCGAAATAACTTCGCAATCGAACTGACGAATGTATTTGTGTCCGTTCGGACTAAAGTTATTACCATTGTATTTATGTATTCCAAGATTAAATTCAGCTCCATGCTGAATAACTGTTTCGTCGAGCGAAGATAAAAGCACATGATTCGCATCGTCAATTTCGGGGAGTGGAAGCACCAACTGACCATGATATTTGCGCGTATTGCAATCGATCAGCGTAGTGCTATTGTAAGCGCCAGCCCTATTTGTACGAATCATCTCTTTTGACAAGGATTTCTCGAGATTAATCAGTAAAGTTTTGTCAAATTTCAGGTAACTCATAAGCGTGGTTTTGATATTCTTTGAATTCGAGTTGCAAGTTAAGACATTTTTTTAACCTGACAATGCAAATTTTGAGAAAAAAACATGTTTTTGAATAGCTTTTTCGAGCAAAACAAAATAAAACCATATTAATTCAACATTGAAAGTTATGAATCACAAAATACTTGTACTTTTGTGAGCATTTACTACAATTAAACAAGATGACTCAGAACAATAAAAAATCGTTTTTTAAATATATATTTAAAATTGCATTTATACCATTTGCTTTTACATTGGGTATGTTGTTGGTTTATATTTTGGAAATTGGAATGGAATGGGATTTTGCAAAAGCGGGTATCTATCCACGAAAAGTGGAATGGCTCTGGACGATTTTTAGCTATATTTTTATACATGCCAATTGGAGTCATTTATTTAATAATTTACTTTCGTTTTTTTTGCTGAGTTGCTGTTTATTTTATTTCTACCGACCTGTAAATATTCGAGTTTTTATTGCTTTGTGGTTTATTAGTGGAATGATACTTTGGGTTATTGGTCGTGAAAGTAGGCACGTAGGGGCAAGCGGATTGATTTACGCCATGGCTTCGTTTCTGCTTTTCAGTGGCTTAATACGCCGGCATGTACCACTCATAGCCATTTCGTTGGTTGTAACGCTAATTTATGGCAATATGGTTTGGCACATTTTTCCGTGGACTGTGAACGATCCCGTATCGTGGGAAGGACATTTAGCTGGTTTAATTACAGGACTTATTATTGCAATCGCATTCCGAAACGACGGACCACAAAAGCCTGTAAAAGTATGGGAAGAAGAGGAAATAGAAGAAGAAACTGCGTATTGGAACGAAACAGAAAACACCGAAAATGAACAAAGGTGAAATTATTTATCACTACATTGTAATTATTTTTTCGAATGCCTTATGTGTCTAAATTTTGGGTCTTTTTGTTGAAATTTATATCCCAAACCCCATTCAATAAATTCGGCCTTTTGCAAATGCGTTTTTAATCCCAACGAAACAAATAAATTGTCAGTTGCGGAATATTGCAACGAAGCACGCGTATAAAACCAACCATCTTCCTTTTCGATATCATATTTATAAAACATTGGTTTATTTAGCGTTGCTATTTTTGCATCGGCGTACGGTTCCAGATTTTTAAGCGGATTATGCACATACGCACCACAATGCAATCCAGCAGTAAAACGTCCGAACATCAACTCAGGTCGAAGCGAAACGCCAACGCGAATTTTATTTTCCCATTTATCTTCAGTCAGATAAGTTCGTTGAAATTTTGTATTTCCATTGTAAACACCATCGTAAAAGCCCTCCACTCCTACTCCCAAGCGTATCGCGTTACCCAACGGACGATACACAGCCATTACAAATGAGCCAGTAGGATATTGTTTATCATCCTTATAATACAACTCACGCGCACCACCCGAAGCAATAAACTCAAAACTCAACTTTTGAGGCATATCACGCAAATGTTTTCGAATTGGCCTATAAGCATGTTTATAAAAAGGTGTATAACTTATCCCTGCACTTGCATTTATCATATTTATGCCCGAATTAGGTTGGTAAAAACTACCGTTCGATGCATGATTCCACTGAAAATCGGTAATAAAAGCAAAGCCTTTATCAATAGGAAAAATAAAATTAACCCCACCAGCAAAATACACATTTAATATTGAGCCAATTGCGGCATTACCTGTATTTAAATCGTTTAAATTAGTTGCTGTATTGTTAAAAGTTTTTGTCAAAAAACTAGCTCCGGCTCCACCTTTTAAGTTCATTACAAAACCTTGAATATGGAATAATCTGAAATTTAAATACGGATAAATGGCGTATAAATTGCCAAGCATTTCGGGATTTCCTAAATTGAGCGACACCAAACCCAACCCAATGCGCGGATAACCAATGTATTGATGCCAATTTTGCTCACCCATGGTTTGCCACTCGATAGATAGCTCCGTACCTTTAGTTGGATCTTTCACCAAATTTTGTAAATGAGTGGTATGTTTCAGTATATTACCATACATATACTCAGCTCTTATGGCAAAATTATTTTTGGTTTGTGCTTGCAATACAAAACTAAAAACAGAAAAAACAAATATTAAAAAAAACTTATTCATAAAAGGGATGCTTTGTGTGGCATAATTTTTTGTTTACCTTTGACAGCGCAAAGTTAAGAAT
>CAYXQZ010000019.1:16476-17979 GCA_964466415.1 uncultured Paludibacter sp. | reverse complement strand
AAAAAAGAAATAAAATCGTTTTTTGGGTCACTTACAGCTTATATAGTAGTGGGTATATTTCTGATTCTCACTAATTTGTTTTTGTGGGTCATCCCGGGTGAGTACAATATCCCAGAATCGGGTTATGCCAATGTTGATGGGCTTTTTATGATAGCTCCTTGGCTTTTTTTATTTCTATGTCCTGCCATTAGTATGCGTGCATTTGCCGAAGAAAAACTCAGTGGAACTTGGGAATTGCTGGTAACCAAACCAATTAGCAAATGGCAAATTGTACTTGGAAAATATTTTGCAAGTGTTTTGTTAGTTTTAATTGCACTTATCCCCACCATTTTGAACTATTTTATAGTTTCGTATTTGGCTGAACCAGTTGGAAATGTTGACTCAGGAGCATTTTGGGGCTCATTTATTGGCTTAATACTATTGGCATTTGTATATAGTGCTATCGGAATTTTCGCTTCGTCGCTTTCAAAAAATCAAGTAATATCATTTATAATAGCGGTTGTTGTATCATTTATGCTTTTTTATGGCTTCGATATTCTAACATCATTTTTCGACTCAGGAAATACGATGGAAATAATTGAGCAAATGGGAATACACGCACATTACAAATCGATAAGCAGAGGCGTAATTGACTCACGTGACTTGGTTTACTTTAGCATCCTGTCATACGTTTTTTTATTTTTCACACAACTTAAAATTTCGAAGAATTAGAATTTATCAACAAACAAAATACGATTTTTGAATAAAAATGGCAAGACCACTTATACTTATTACAAACGATGATGGCGATACTGCTAATGGCATAAATGTACTTACACGTTTAATGATGGAAATTGGCGATGTAGTAGTAATGGCTCCCGATGGTGGAAGATCAGGTCAATCGAACGCAATAACTGTTTCGCATCCAATACGATACACCAAAATTGAAGAACGCGAAGGATTGGTACGCTACAAATGTACTGGTACTCCAACCGATTGTGTGAAACTAGCTTTGCACGACATACTCGACCGCAAACCAGATTTATTGGTTTCGGGCATTAATCATGGTTCAAATGCGGCCATAAATGTTATATATTCGGGCACCATGGGTGCTGTTCTGGAAGGATGTGAAAACGGTTTGACATCAATTGGTTTTTCAATTTGCGACCATTCGCTACAAGCTGATTTTAGTGTTTTTGAAAAATACATTTTACAAATTACCCGCGAAACGCTTAAAAACGGACTTCCTTATGGAGTTTGCTTAAATGTAAATGCACCAAAAGGCGAGATTAAAGGTATCAAAATTGCTCGTCAATGTAAAGGTAACTGGACCGAAGAGTATGCCAAACGTATTGATCCTCAAGGTCGAACTTATTTTTGGCTAACTGGTTATTTTAAAAATCATGAACCCGAAGCACACGATACCGATGAATGGGCGTTGGCAAATGGTTATATATCAGTGGTTCCTTCCAAAATTGACTTGACCGATTATAGTATATTAAAATCACTACAAAACTGGGAACT
>CAYXQZ010000019.1:10935-16376 GCA_964466415.1 uncultured Paludibacter sp. | reverse complement strand
TGGATAGGATTTGTGCCTGGAATTTTCATTCCACCACTATTTATATGGCTGTATATGAATCAATTTTCTCCTTTCGAAACAGGATTCATTGACACAATCAAAGCTCTATATCCCAGCGCATTACTAGGAAAGCTTTTATTATTATCGGCATTTCCTAACTTAGCATTGCTTTTTGTTTTTTACAAAACGGATAGTTTTAAACTTGGAGCTGGGATACTCTCGGGCGGCATGCCCTACCTAATTAGTAGTTTTTTTATGCTTTAAACCAAGAAGAAAGACGACAGACAACGGACGACAGAATCAGACAAAAAAATCAAGGATAAAAAATAAAAAAAGTTGATGATAATCTGATATTTGCTCAAATTAACCGCGCTGACGTTCGAGTAGAATCATCATCATTAGTCCCAACAATACGCGTTCCTCCTCGCCTCTTTCGAACTCGGCTAATTTTTCCATAGTAAAAATACGACCCCAAAACGAAGGTTCTTTCTTTAATCTGATCAGAGGTGTTCCATCGGGGCGGGTTACTATATACGAAGGATGAAATAAATATCCTGTTGCCAATCCTAAAAATGGAATCTCGCCAAGCAAACTATCCAATACTTTAGCCCAAGGATTTTCTTCGCGCACTGTTAAATCGAGCAATTGCTTTTCGTCGTAAATTTCGTAGTGTGCTTTCCAAAGTGAAGACCAGCCTTTGCGTACAATACGTCCAATTTCGGAGCCAAGTTTATTAGTGAAAGTGTAAGTTGCAGTAAAATCAATCCAACGATTTGCTCTTATGGTATATAGTAATTCGCTTCGAGCTTCACTTTCAAATACATCAACTTGCTCAATTAATTTTAAAAGTTTTTGACGCACATATACAATTGTCTCACCATTTGCATTTTGAGCTACAAAGTCATTGCTAAATGTGCCAATTTTGAAAGTAAGTCTAATGGGAAATTGATTCGAAATCATAAAGTTGGTTTTTAAAATAAAACGTTAATAATCAGCCCTAACGTACACGTAGTTTTTGTCCTAATTGCAACAATTTCTTTTCTTTAATACCATTTAAACGGCACAAATTTTTAACACTTGTACCATTACGTGCTGCAATACTTCCGAGATTATCACCCTTACGCACTGTGTAATATTTAGCTTTAGTTTGAGCTTTTTTAGCAGCTGCCACATCGCGTTGATAATAAAACGATTTTTTCTTGGTAATAAGATAAGTGTCGGAATGAACCTTTCCGGTATAGAAATTTATTATAGTAGCAGGATTTATAGCGTTGCCTAAGTATCGTGTTTCAAAATGCAAGTGTGGACCAGTTGAGCGGCCAGTATTACCAGCCAGAGCAATAATTTCACCACTTTTCACATTCTGGTCGAGTTTAACAAGGACTTGCGACAAGTGTGCATAAACGGATTCGAGCCCATTTTCGTGACGAATAACCACATAATGCCCATAACCACGAGCTTCGTAATCGATAATTCGGATACGGCCAGAAAAACAGGCAACAACCGTATCGCCTATATTAACTTTTAAATCTGTACCATAATGATAACGGTACCTACGTGGTCCAAAATCGGATGTAATAATACCTGGCACAGGCACTTTAAAAAATCGACAATCAATTTTAACTGAATCGGGCAAACTATCGATCGGAATTTTATAAGGATTCAGACGGTTTGCTGTCCAGATATTATTGTAAATATCGTCGGCCGGATGATTTTCCATTAAGTCATCCGAGCGGTCGTTAAGCATTTCCTGATATATATTAACTGTATCTTTCTTCGGAAGGAAGGAAGTACTAAAATGCTGAGCATTAAGTCCCGAAATAAAATTGAGGAATAACAACGTCAATAAAAATAAATTTCGGAATAAATGCATGTTAAAAATATTAATGTGCCAATCGTAGTAAATAAGACCCTAATTAAGGGAAATTTTTTAATTTGATTTTTTTCAAAAATGAATAATTAAAATTCGTCGTTTGCGTAAAGGAAACCAAAGTTATTTTGCTTATACTCAAAAATTTCTTCGGGTTTAAAAAAACGATTCAACTCAATTTCAGCAGTATCGAGCGAGTCGGAAGTATGAACTATGTTTTCCTGAACACTCACACTAAAATCGCCTCGGATAGTACCTTGTACTGCTTCACGACCGTTTGTTTTTCCGGCCATTTGATGTACAATATGCACAGCATCAATACCTTTCAAACAACAAACAATTACTGGCGTAATCATCATACCTTCTTTAATACGTTTAAAAAATGGTTTATGGGCTAAATGAGCATAATGTTCAGCCAAAACTTCATCGGTAAGCTGAATCATCTTAAAACCACAAAGTTGTAAACCTTTTCTTTCGAAACGCGAAATTACTTCGCCAACCAGTTCGCGCTGTATGGCTCCTGGTTTAATAATTACAAGTGTTTTTTCCATTTTGATGCGTATTATTGATGTAAAAAAAAATACTACCCAAAAATAGGTAAATTTGCTTAGAAGTCAAAAAAAGTTCCGATTTTTTAACTTATCACACCCCAATTTAATGTGTTTGTTTTAAGTTTGCGAAGTTGATTTGTTAGTACAAGATTTTCAGGTTTAGCAAGTTCAGAGTCATCCTCAAGCACTTCGATAGCAACCTGACGTGCAATTTCGAGCATTTTACCATCTTGTGCTAAGTTAGCAATTTTTAGTTCGAAAGGCATTCCACTTTGCGCTTTGCCTTCGATATCGCCAGGGCCACGCAGTTGAAGGTCGGCTTCTGATATTTCGAAACCATCATTAGTGCGCACCATAATTTCCATACGCTTACGAGTTTCGGCAGCTAATTTATAGCCTGTAAGCAAGATACAATACGACTGATCGGCACCACGCCCAACCCTACCCCGCAATTGATGCAGCTGCGACAAACCAAACCTTTCGGCATTTTCAATTATCATAACCGAAGCATTTGGCACGTTTACTCCCACTTCAATTACTGTAGTAGCCACCATTATTTGTGCATTTCCGGATACAAATTGTTGCATCTGATACTCTTTTTCCGCTGCTTTCAGTTTTCCATGCACTTTGCATACTTTATATTGCGGAAATGTTTCACGTATATAATCGTAACCATTTTCTAAATCTTGTAAATCCATTTTTTCGGATTCCTGAATAAGCGGATATACTATGTAAATTTGCCTGCCTTCGGTTACTTGCTTTGCAATAAACTGATTAATACTTAAGCGTTTTGTTTGATAATGATGAAAAGTTTGTATTGGTTTACGACCAGGAGGTAACTCATCAATGACCGACACGCGTAAATCGCCATACAAAGTCATAGCTAATGTACGTGGTATTGGTGTAGCAGTCATTACCAGTATATGAGGAGGCTGAATGTTTTTTTTCCAAAGTTTTGAACGTTGCTCCACACCAAATCGATGTTGCTCGTCAATAACTACCAATCCTAAATTCTGAAATTGTACGGTATCTTCGATTAAAGCATGCGTTCCAATTAATATTTTCATTTCGCCAGAACGAAGCTGTTCGTGAAGCGATTCACGAGCTTTAGGTCGGGTTGAACCTGTTAGTAATTCAACTTTAACTCCCAAATCACCCAGAAAATCTTTTATAGTTACAAAATGTTGATTAGCAAGAATTTCGGTTGGAGCCATAAGTGCAGCTTGATAACCATTATCAACAGCAATAAGCATGGACATTAGCGCCACGAGTGTTTTACCGCTACCAACATCACCTTGCAAAAGTCGATTCATTTGCCTACCACTACCTACATCGGTACGAATTTCGCGCAAAACACGTTTTTGAGCACCCGTAAGTTCAAATGGCAAACAATTAGTATAAAAGGAGTTGAAATAATCGCCAATTTTAGCAAAAACAAATCCTTTAAAATTCTGTTCGCGCCACTTCGATTGTCGAAGTATGCTGAGTTGAATGTAAAAGAGTTCTTCAAATTTCAAACGCTGTCGAGCCTTATTAAGCGCATGAGCATTTTTCGGAAAATGCACATTTACAAGCGATTCAGTGAGGTTCATCAATGCAAATCGCTTGATGATATAAGCAGGAAGTGTATCCGAGACCCCTTGTTTAACTTGGTTTAGTAATGGATATATAATATTCTGGATGGCTTTCGAATTCAAAAAACCCGATTTCATTTTCTCTGTGGTATTGTAAAATGGTTGCAATCCCATTTGCTCGGCCGGAGGCAATGCAGTTACTAAGTCAATTTCAGGGTGTAATATATTGAACTTACCATTAAAAGCTGCTGGCTTACCAAATACAACATACTCAATACCAGCTTTATACTTTTCGATTATAAATTTAATACCTTTGAACCAAATTAATTCTATAGTATCTTTCCCATCTGTAAAAATGGCTATAAGTCTTTGTTGATGACCTTCGCCAATTTTCTCAAAACGGATAATATGTCCTTTAACCTGAATAAAAGGCATATTACCATTTATTTCGTGTAAATAATAAAACCGACTTCTATCCACGTATTTATATGGATAATAACGCACCAAATCTTCGGCTGTTTGTAACCCAAGTTCCGATGCGAAAAGTGTAGCTCTTTTAGAGCCAACTCCTTGCAAGTAGGTAATATTTTGCATGGATAATTCCATATCTACACATTAGAGATTAAGAAAATTAATTTTTGCAAATTTACAATCTTTGTTTGAGTTACAAAAATGTGAATTTTATTTGAACCTCAAAAACTTTTTTACTACAGTTTGGTTTATTTATCTTAAAAATGAATTTGAATTGATTACAATTTAGTATATTTGTGCCACTAAAAAGAAAAATCATTACTTTATGAATACAAAACTGCAGGAACTCACCGACAAAATCTACCTCGAAGGTGTTGAAAAAGGGAACGAAGAAGCAAAAGCCATCGTTGACAAAGCAAATATACAAGCTAATGAGATTAAAGCAAAGGCTCAAGCTGAGGCACAGAAAATAATTTTGGAAGCGCAGACAAAAGCTACTGAACTTGCAAAAAACACACAGTCGGAATTGAAACTATTCGCACAACAGTCGGTTAATGCTTTGAAATCTGAAATTACCGATTTAATTTGTGGCTCCATAGTTACTGCTTCGGTTAAAGCAGCAACTTCCGATAAAGCATTTATGCAAAAAACAATTCTTAGTCTTGTTCAGGAATGGGGTAAAAACCAAGCTATTACCATCGAAACTAGCGATGCCAAAGCACTGACAGATTATTTTGTGGCTAATGCAAAAGAGCTTTTAAACAAAGGAGTAAAAATAGCCGAAGCAAACGGAGTGAAAGCCGATTTTGCGATAATTCCAGAAAAAGAAGGATATAAAATTACCTTTGGTGATGCCGAATTCATTGCTTACTTCAAAGAATTTTTGCGTCCGAAATTAGTGGAAATGCTTTTTTAAGAAATATGACAAATGTCTAAGGTCAAAAGTCTCAAAAATAACAATTAATAACGCGAAGC
>CAYXQZ010000019.1:8106-10835 GCA_964466415.1 uncultured Paludibacter sp. | reverse complement strand
TAATAACGCGAAGCTAATAACGCACGTAGTGCCAATTTAACGGCGTAGCCAAATAACAATTTAATAACGTGCGAAGCACCAAAAAACGCTGAAAGCATACAAATGAATTACTACTGTCTTATTGCGGGATTGCCCGAAATACATGCTGAAGATACAAAAATCGACACTTCCTTAATCGAACTTAAAAACGATTTATTGGAGCAGCTTTCGGTATCGGATGCTGAACTATTGAAACTTGTTTTTGCAAAGTACGACAACGATAATTTTATTGCATATCTCTATAATAAAGATGCAGAATTAAATCCACTCGGAAATTTAAAATCAACTGATTGGGAACAAATATTGGGTCTATTGCAGGAAGTCGAAAACCCGAAGGATAGTCGTTTATTGTCATATATTCAAACATTTTACTCGGCTTTTGGTACTGACAAAACAAATACTGAAGGAATTTCGAATGTTGATTTCATGGCTGGTTTGTATTATGAATATGCCATGAAAAACGACAATCATTTTTTGAGCGCCTGGTTCGAATTTAATCTGAACATCAACAACATACTTACCGCTACTGCTTGTCGCAAACATGGTTTTGACCAGCGCAACATGGTAATTGGCAGCAACGAAATAGCAATTGCCATAAAAAACAGCAATGCAAGGGATTTTGGTTTAGCAGGCATTTTTGACCAATTAGATCTGGTGTTGCGTATTGCCGAAGAAAATGATTTGCTCGAACGCGAGAAAAAAATTGATGCTCTGAAATGGGCGTGGCTCGAAGAAAATACTTTTTTCAATTATTTTTCAATAGAAAAAGTATTGGCATATCTATTAAAAATTGAAATGCTCGAACGTTGGAAACCACTTTCGGTAGAAAAAGGAACACAAATTTTCAGAGAGTTACTTGTGGGAATGAAAGAAGGGGTGAAATTTGAAACTGCTTAAATTTGAAGTCGCAAATTGCGACCTTAAATGCTAAGATTTAAAAATAAAAACAAAATATAGTCATAACTAATTTGCAATTAGCATATTATAATATTGGCACATTGAAATATTATGTCAACAAAAGGAAAAGTTAAAGGAATTATTTCGAACTTGGTAACGGTGGAAGTTGATGGTCCCGTTTCGCAAAATGAAATTGCGTATATCGAGTTAGGTGCTCAAAAACTGATGGCCGAAGTACTGAAAGTAGTCGGAAAAAATGTTTTTGTGCAGGTTTTTGAAAGTACGCGCGGACTGAAAGTAGGCAACGATGTGGAATTTATGGGGCATTTGCTCGAAGTTACACTTGGCCCGGGATTGCTTTCGCGCAATTACGATGGCTTGCAAAACGACCTCGACAAACTCACAGGTATATTTTTGCAACGTGGAGAATATAACTATCCGCTTGATACAGAGAAACTCTGGAGCTTTAAGCCTATTGCCAAAGTGGGTGATAAAGTGGAAGCCGGAACATGGTTGGGCGAAGTAGACGAAAATTTTCAGCCACACAAAATTATGGTTCCTTTCAAAATGGAAGGTTTTTATACCGTAAAATCGATAGTTGAAGCTGGTGAATTTAAAATTCTGGATCCGATTGCCGTAATTGTGGATGCAGATGGTAAAGAACACGCCATAACCATGGTGCAAAAATGGCCGGTTAAAAAAGCCATTACCGTACATACCGAAAAACCACGTCCGTTTAAACTCTTAGAAACCGGCGTTCGAACCATTGATACTGCCAACCCAATTGTGGAAGGCGGCACAGGATTTATTCCCGGTCCATTCGGAACTGGAAAAACGGTTATGCAGCACGCCATTTCGAAACAAGCTGAAGCCGACATAGTAATTATTGCCGCTTGTGGCGAACGAGCCAACGAGGTAGTGGAAATTTTTGTTGAATTCCCTGAGTTGGAAGACCCACACACCGGACGTAAATTGATGGAACGTACCATTATTATTGCTAATACTTCTAATATGCCGGTTGCGTCGCGCGAAGCTTCGGTTTATACGGCTATGACAATTTCGGAATATTACCGTGCAATGGGATTGCGTGTGTTAATGATGGCCGATTCTACATCGCGTTGGGCACAGGCGCTCCGCGAGATGAGTAACCGCATGGAAGAACTTCCAGGGCAGGATGCATTCCCCATGGACTTATCGGCAATTATTGCAACTTTCTATAGTCGTGCAGGTTATGTATATTTAAAAAACGGACAAACAGGTTCTATTACCTTTATAGGAACAGTTTCGCCGGCAGGTGGAAACTTGAAAGAGCCTGTTACCGAAGGAACAAAAAAAGCTGCTCGCTGCTTCTTTGCATTGGAGCAAGCGCGTGCCGACCGTAAACGTTATCCGGCTGTAAATCCGATTGATAGCTATTCAAAATACATCGAATATCCCGAATTTGAGGAATATATTTCGAAACGAATTTCGCCCAACTGGACAAGTATGGTAAATGACATGAAAACCATATTGCAACGCGGAAAAGAAGTACAAGAGCAAATAAATATTTTGGGAGACGATGGCGTTCCTGTTGATTATCACATTACATTCTGGAAATCGGAAGTAATTGATTTTGTGATACTTCAACAAGATGCATTTGATAAAATTGATGCTGTTACACCACTTGAGCGACAGGAATTTATGTTGAATTTAGTAATGGATATTTGCCATACAAATTTTGATTTCAATGGATTTGTTGATGTAATGGACTATTTCAAACGCGTAATAAATGTTTGTAAACAAATGAATTACTC
>CAYXQZ010000019.1:5675-8006 GCA_964466415.1 uncultured Paludibacter sp. | reverse complement strand
ACATTTTCTTTCGATTAAATCGTGTTAGCCACTTCGTGTCAAACCCGATTTAAATAAGCGGCTGAAACGTCTCTTTTTGGAATGACTTAAATATTTATACTATAAAAACTTAATCAGGTCAGCCGCTATGCGTCAGACCTTAAATGAGAGAATATGGACTTTATTGAAAATAATATTTATCACGTTTATAATCAGGGGAATAATCTGCAAAGAATATTTTTCAATTATGACAATAAAAAATTATTTCTTGATAAAATAAGAAAACACATTTTACCTTATGCCGATGTTTTGGCTTGGTGTCTTATGTCTAACCATTTTCATATAATGATTTATGTAAATAAAATTCAACCAATTGAGTCTGCCGATGCGCGTCAGACTTTATACGATGAATTAACCGAGTCAGTCGCTTTACGTCAGACTTTAAACGATGAATTAATAGAGTCAGCCGCTGCGCGTCAGACTCTATCGAAGGCAGGAAATTTATATACGCATTGTTCAAAAGACCATACATTAAACTATTCGATAGGGATGATGTTAAGTTCTTATACACAGATAGTAAATAAGCAACAGAAAAGAAGTGGCTCTTTATTTAGGCCTAATACAAAATCGGAATGTATTACAACATGTAATGGTATAACACCTTCATTTTTTAATACTAATGATGGAACTTTTTTAAATATTCATTTAAGCGAAAAGGAATATCCAAAAGTATGTTTTGACTACATTCACAACAATCCAGTAAAAGCTGGTTTAGTGAAAAAGCCAGAGGATTGGGAATTTTCATCTTTTCGAGATGTATATGGTTTGCGGAATGGAAATTTAATAAATAGAGAGAGAATTGAAGAGTATGGATTAATATAAACCAATGCAGGTCAGCCGCTTCGCGTTAGACCTGCAAAGAAACGGGTCTGACGCGCAGGCGGCTGACTTGTTAAGAAATAGGTCTGACGCGAAGCGGCTGACCTATTAAGAGTAAGTAACAAACGGGTCAGCCGCTTCGCGTCAGACCCTTAATATAAGAAAAATGGCAACAAAAGCATTTCAAAAAATTTATACCAAGATTATACAAATTACGAAAGCAACTTGTACACTTCATGCAACAGGTGTTGGTAACGAAGAATTGGCTACAGTAAATGGTAAATTGGCTCAGGTAGTGAAAGTTATGGGCGAGGAAGTTACGCTTCAGGTTTTTGAGGGAACTGAAGGTATTCCGACCAATGCCGAAGTAATCTTTCTGGGCAAAGCACCTTCGCTGAAAGTGAGTGAGCAATTGGCAGGTCGTTTTTTCAACTCCTTTGGGAACCCTATTGATGGAGGCCCCGAAGTGGAAGGCGAAGAACGTGAAATTGGCGGGCCTTCAGTAAATCCTGTTCGTCGTGAGCAACCTTCGGAGCTTATAGCTACTGGTATTGCTGGTATCGACCTGAACAACACGCTGGTATCCGGACAGAAAATTCCATTTTTTGCTGACCCCGACCAACCTTTTAATCAGGTAATGGCAAATGTGGCTTTACGTGCCAAAACTGACAAAATTATTTTGGGAGGTATGGGTTTGACCAACGATGATTACCTATATTTCAAAAATGTTTTTAATAATGCCGGCGTACTCGACCGTATCGTGAGTTTTGTAAACACTACTGAAAATCCTCCTGTGGAACGCTTGTTGATTCCAGATATGGCATTGACCTCCGCTGAATATTTTGCTGTAGACAAAAACGAAAAAGTACTGGTTTTGTTAACCGATATGACTTCGTATGCTGATGCGCTGGCTATTGTTTCGAACCGTATGGACCAAATTCCGTCGAAAGATTCGATGCCAGGTTCGCTTTATTCCGATTTGGCTAAAATTTACGAAAAAGCAGTTCAGTTCCCTGCAGGTGGTTCTATAACCATTATTGCTGTAACTACACTTTCGGGAGGAGATATTACGCACGCAATTCCTGATAATACAGGTTATATTACTGAGGGTCAGTTATTCCTGCGCCGCGATTCGGATGTAGGTAAAGTTATTGTCGACCCATTCCGTTCACTTTCGCGCTTGAAACAGTTGGTAATTGGTAAAAAAACACGCGAAGATCATCCACAAGTGATGAATGCTGCTGTTCGACTTTTTGCCGATGCTGCCAATGCGAAAACAAAACTGGAGAATGGTTTCGATTTGACTGATTACGATGAACGCACCCTAGCCTTTGCAAAGGATTATTCCACTAAACTGTTGGCAATCGACGTTAATATCGATACCACCGCCATGTTGGATGTAGCTTGGGAAATGCTTGGAGAGCACTTTAAACCTGCTGAGGTAAATATCAAACAAGAATTAGTTGAGAAATA
>CAYXQZ010000019.1:1686-5575 GCA_964466415.1 uncultured Paludibacter sp. | reverse complement strand
AAAACATCGTTGCAAATGCTTGAGAAAAATCTCAAGATGCGTGTGCGTGCCTTGCCTACCATAAAAAACAAGGAAAGTGCATTACGTTTGGAAGTGAAGCGTGCAAAAGACGAAATACTCAAGCTCGAAGAAGAGATGGAGCAACGCATTGCAGCTTACGATAAAATGCTGGCTTTGTGGGGCGAATTTGATACTACTTTATTACATGTAGATGATGTAAAAATGGGAATCAAAAAAATTGCCGGAGTGAGAATTCCTGTGCTCGAAGAGGTTTTTTACACCACAAAACCGTTCAGTTTATTTAATTCGCCCAAATGGTTTGCCGATGGATTGACACAACTAAAAGAATTGGCACAAGTAGGTATCGAACGAGAATTTTGCAGTCAGAAACTGCATTTATTGGAATATGCTCGCAAAAAAACCACTCAGAAAGTAAATCTTTTCGAGAAAGTGCAAATTCCGGGTTATGAAGATGCCGTGCGTAAGATTAAACGATTTATGGAAGACGAAGAAAACTTATCGAAATCGTCGCAGAAGATTGTAAAATCGCGTCAACAACAATTAAAAGAGGCTGAGTTATGATATTAAAAATGAAACGCTATTCTTTTTTGGTGTATCACAAACAATACACCGAATTTCTTGAAAAAATCAAGGAAACAGGCGTGTTGCATGTAATAGAAAAAGCCGAAGGAATAGCCGAAAACGATGCATTGCGCGAAAAAATGCAACTGGCAGCTCGTTTTAAAAATGCGTTGAAACAATTGGAAAAACGGACTCCGAAAAACGCAGATTTATTTGTAGCAGATGACCAAAAAGATGGATTACAACTACTTTCGAAAATAGAACTTGCTTTATCTGAGAAAGAAGCATTAGAGCAAAAACTACAAAACACCGAGAAAGAATGTGAACGCATGGAAATGTGGGGCACGTTTAGCCATGAGCGATTGACACAATTGAAGAATGCAGGTTTCGTAGTTAATTTCTACAGTTGTAATCTAAGGAAATTCGACCAGGAGTGGGAAGTTTTGTATAATGCTTTCGAAATTGACACGACTTCCACAACGCGCTATTTTATTACAATAACTCGCCCCAATCAAGTAATTGAAATTGATGCTGATCCAATTAAACTTTCGTCGAAAACGGCAGAGCAATTATTGGAAGACATTTCATTGATTCGTGAAAAAATCGAGTCTCAAAATGCATTGTTAGAAAAGATGTCTGTTGAAGATTATAACTCTTTAAAATCGGCTCAAAGTAATTTAATTGAACAAATTGATTATTCAAAAGTTGTTTTAAACACACATTCCGAAGCTGAAAATCATGTTATGGTGCTCGAAGGATGGTGTCCAGAGGAATCAGAAGTCATCTTAAACAATTACTTGGAATCAACGGGTGTTTATTACGAAACTGCCATTCCGACTGAAGAAGACAAAGTACCTATTAAACTGAAAAACAATAAGTTTACGAAACTTTACGAAATGATTGGCGAATTATACGATTTGCCAAATTATCACGAGTTGGACTTAACTCCTTTCTTCGCACCGTTTTATATGCTATTTTTCGGGCTTTGCTTGGGCGATGTGGGCTACGGTTTAATTTTTGTGATAGCTGCTATCATTTTTAGAAAAAAGGTTTCAGATACTTTAAAACCCGTTTTCTCATTGGTTGCCTTACTAGGGATATCTACCGTTATTATGGGTGCAATAGGTGGTAATATATTTGGTTATAGCTTAATTGATGCAAAAATAGAATGGCTTGAGTCCTACAAAAAATACATGATGGATTCCAATAAATTATTCAATGTGGCTTTGATACTAGGCGTAATTCAAATCATATTCGGGATGATAATTAAAGCGATTGGAACTGTACGAAGATATGGTGTAGCAGCATCACTTTCCACTTGGGGATGGTTGATTTTAATAATTGGGTGTGGTGGAACGTATGCTTCGAATATGTTTTTTGAAATGAATGCCTCAACAATACAATACTTATATTATGGTTTTGGTGGAGTTGGTGGACTAATGGTCTTTTTATTAAATGATATAAAACGCAATCCATTTATAAATATTGGTGCAGGACTATGGGATGCTTACAATATGATACTCGGTGTAATTGGAGATGTACTTTCATATATCCGTTTATTTGCTCTTGGTATTTCTGGTGCAGTTATGGGATTTGTTTTCAATGATTTAGCAATTAATCTGAGTGGAAATATCCCCGTTCTAAGCCCTATAATAATGATTATTATACTTTTAATTGGTCACGGATTGAATATATTCATGTCGAGTTTAAGTGCATTTGTACATCCTATGCGTTTAACATTTGTGGAATTTTATAAAAATGCTGGTTTCGAAGGTGGAGGTAAAAAGTACCGACCTTATGCAGCTTACAAAGAAGAAAAAACATTATTTTAATATCAATAAAAAATTTATAAATCAACAATAACTTTTAAAAACAAAAAAAATTATGGAACCAATTATTTTAGCGTATATCGGTATTGGATTAATGGTAGGTATGGCCGGAGTAGGGAGTGCTTATGGAGTAACTATTACAGGAAATGCAACTATTGGAGCATTAAAGAAAAACAGCGATGCTTTTGGTAACTACATGGTATTGTGCGCCTTACCTGGAACACAAGGACTTTACGGATTTCTTGGGTATTTCTTGCTTAAATCGCACTTAACACCCGACATGACTTGGGCAGCAGCAGCAGCCGTATTTGGTGGTGGTTTGGCATTGGCTTTAACCGGCTTTTTCTCAGCTATTCGTCAGGGACAAGTTTGTGCAAACGGAATAGCCGGAATTGGATCGGGTTACGATGTATTTGGTAAAACATTGATTTTAGCCGCTTTCCCTGAATTGTATGCCATTGTTTCGTTGGCAGCTGTATTTATGATTGGAG
Organism: uncultured Paludibacter sp.; assembly: GCA_964466415.1. Taxonomy (GTDB): domain Bacteria; phylum Bacteroidota; class Bacteroidia; order Bacteroidales; family Paludibacteraceae; genus Paludibacter. The sequence goes on along the minus strand of CAYXQZ010000019.1, from coordinate 2,673 downwards.
GCTCAATCTAAAATAATAGGATATTTTTGTTAAGAAGCTCAAACCTACTGTGGTTTGGGCTTCTTGTATTTTGGTTTTACACCAAAAAAACTTACTTTTGTGTAAATAAATCAATATCTAAATATAGTCGATGAAAAGCAAATCAGCTCGGTTCAAGTCATTTCTTCAAAAACTTCGCTTTCAGTATCGTGTTTCGGTGCTGAATGAGAACACATTGGAGGAATCGTGGCACGTTCGCTTGTCGCGATTGAGCGTATTGGTTTATGCTTCATCGCTTGTATTTGCTACATTTATTTTATTGACATTATTAATATTTGCAACTCCTATTCGGTATTATTTACCAGGTTATGGCGAAAGTGGCGATAGGTCGAATATCATTAACGAATCAATGCTTGCCGACTCATTATTGCACGATGCAAAGTTACAGACAGGATATTTAAACGTCATTCGTTCTATTTTTGAAGGAAAAATTAAACCCGATTCAATTGCTGAATTAGATTCGGTTCAATTTAAACAATTAGCCGACAAACATCTCGAAAAATCGAGCTCCGAAAAGGAATTTGTCAAAGAATTTGAAGACAAAGAAAAATATAACTTAGCCACTATTGAACAAAATTACAACGAAAATGTATTTGTTTTTTTCCGACCAACAAAAGGTGTTATTTCGTCAACTTTTGATATGGCCGAGAAACAATATGGTATATCGATGATTACCTCAATTGGTGAAACTGTTCAGAGTGTTCTTGCCGGAACTGTTATTTATACCGGCTTTACATTCGACTTTAGTTATGTAATTCAAATTCAACACGAAAACAACTACATATCGATTTATAAAAATAATAGTCGGTTACTTAAAAAAGTTGGTGATAATGTACGAGCAGGCGAAGGAATTGCCATTACAGGCAATGAAGCGTCGGCAAAAGCTGGGAATCAATTTTATTTCGAATTGTGGCAAATGGGGAAACCTGTTAATCCGGAGGATGTGAT
>CAYXQZ010000019.1:0-1586 GCA_964466415.1 uncultured Paludibacter sp. | reverse complement strand
AATGTCTGATCCAAAAAAACAAATAGCAATTCTTGGTTCTACAGGTTCCATTGGCACACAAGCACTTGAGGTGATTGCCGACAATGATTCGTTGTTTGAGGCTTATGCGCTTACGGCCAATAATCAGGTTGATTTACTGATAGAACAAGCACGTAAATTCAAGCCCGAAATGGTGGCTATTGCTAACGAAGCGCATTACGAAAAGCTCAAAAATGCCCTTTCGGATTTACCCATAAAGGTTTTTGCTGGTTCCGATTCAATAGCTCAAATTGCCGAAATGCAACCTGTGGATATAGTCCTTACGGCAATGGTTGGTTATTCGGGTTTAAAACCGACTATGAGTGCAGTAAAGGCAGGCAAAAAAATTGCGCTAGCAAACAAAGAAACCTTGGTTGTGGCTGGTGAGTTGATATGCGATTTGGTGGCGAAACATAATTCGGCCATTTTACCTGTTGATTCTGAACATTCTGCTATTTTTCAGTGTTTAGTGGGCGAAGGAAATAATCCGGTTGAGAAAATAATACTAACAGCTTCGGGTGGTCCGTTTCGTACCAAATCGATAAGCGAATTGGAACATGTGACCAGTGCACAAGCACTCAAACACCCCAATTGGGATATGGGAGCAAAGATTACGATTGACTCGGCCAGCATGATGAACAAAGGTTTTGAAGTAATCGAAGCAAAATGGTTGTTTGGCGTAACACCGGAGCAGATTGATGTAGTGGTTCATCCGCAGTCCATTATTCATTCGATGGTACAGTTTGCCGATAGTTCGATAAAAGCACAAATGGGTTTGCCCGATATGAAATTGCCTATACAATATGCATTTACGTATCCCGACCGATTAACAACAAATTTTCAGCGGCTCGATTTCAATATCTGTTCGCAGTTTACTTTTGAGCGACCCGATTTGGAACGATTCCGTAACCTGGCTTTTGCCTTTTATGCCATGGAGCGAGGTGGAAATATGCCTTGTATATTGAATGCAGCCAACGAAGTAGTTGTTGCTGAATTCTTGAAAAATAAAATTGGCTTTTTGCAAATGAGCGATATTATCGAAACCGTAATGGCGAAAGCACATTTTATAACAAAACCAACGTACGAGGACTATGTAGCAACAGATACAGTCGTGCGTATTTTGACAAATGAAATAGTAAATAGTAAATGATAAAATAGTAAATATATTTAATGGAAACATTCTTAATCAGAGCTATACAGCTCATTCTCAGTCTTTCGATATTAGTAGTTCTACACGAATTCGGGCATTTTTTCTTTGCTCGCTTATTTAAAGTTCGTGTTGATAAGTTTTATATGTTTTTCAATCCACAGTTTTCGCTTATCAGAGCAAAAAGGATAAACGGGAAATGGGAGATTAAATTATTGGCCAAAAATGTACCTGCCAACGAACGTCCACGCAAAGATGCTGAAGGCGATATTATGGTTGATGCTAAAGGGAAACCGCTTTTGGAGCCAATTCCATTAAACGAACTTGCCGATGGCGACTGGCGGAAATATCCCGAAACGACCGAATGGGGAATTGGTTGGTTACCACTAGGTGGCTATTGCAAAATTGCCGGTATGATCGA
>CAYXQZ010000018.1:9050-32019 GCA_964466415.1 uncultured Paludibacter sp. | reverse complement strand
TATTGGAGCTGAGAGTTATACAGTAGGTTCGCATGAGTTTTATATGGGTTATGGTGTTCGTAACAACATTATTGTAACACTTGATGGCGGTCACTTTCATCCAACTGAAATTATTTCGGACAAAATATCTTCATTATTGCTTTTCTTACCCGAAGTTATGTTGCACGTAACTCGTGGCGTACGTTGGGATAGTGACCATGTAGTGAACTTGAACGAAGAAATTGTTGCTATCGCACAAGAAATTGTACGTGCTAATGCAGTTGACAAAGTTCATATCGGTCTCGACTATTTTGATGCTTCGATTAACCGTATTGGTGCTTATGTAGTAGGTGTACGCGCAACGCAAAAAGCACTGACACAAGCATTGCTTGAGCCATTAGCTAAATTGCGAGAATTCGAAGCCAATGGTCAAAACTTTGAGCGCATGGCATTACTCGAAGAAGCAAAATCATTGCCTTGGAATGCTGTGTATGATTATTATTGTATGAAAAAAGGCGTTATAGTAGGACAAGATTATATTGCTAATATTCAAAAATACGAGGCTGAAGTTACTTTAAAACGCTAACTAAATGAACACAATCATAGGATTATTAATTATTGCTGTAGGCAGTATTGGTCAATCGAGTTCGTACGTTCCCATCAAAAAAGTAAAAACATGGGCATGGGAGAGTTTTTGGTTAGTTCAGGGACTTTTTGCTTGGTTGCTTTTTCCATATTTAGGTGCTTTGTTGGCAGTACCCGAAGGCCATACTTTAACTGAAGTATTAGCAGCAGGTGATGGTGCAGCGTTTAAAGCCTTATTTTATGGAGCGTTGTGGGGCGTTGGTGGTTTGACCTTTGGCTTGAGTATGCGTTTTTTAGGCGTGGCACTTGGTCAGTCAATTGCTTTAGGTACTTGCTCTGCTTTTGGAACTATTATTCCTGCTTTATTGGCAGGTACTGATTTGCTTTCTGGCTCGGGATTGGCATTGTTGGTAGGCGTTAGTGTGGCTATTGCTGGTATAGCAATAATTGGTTTTGCCGGTAGTTTACGTTCAAAAAACATGACCGAAGAACAGAAAAAAGCAGCTGTTAAAGATTTTGCTTTAGGAAAAGGACTTATGGTTGCTTTACTTGCTGGTGTTATGAGCGCTTGTTTTAGTTTGGGGATTGAAGCTGCTACACCTATTAAAGATTTAGCTGTGTCGTTAGGCACTAAAACCTTATATGCAGGTTTGCCAGCAATTTTAATGATTACAATGGGAGGTTTTGTTACCAATGCTATTTATTGCTTGTTTCAAAATTTTAAGAATAAAACTGCCAAAGATTACTTTAGTGTGTCAGGGTCTGTTTTTATAAATAATGTTTTGTTTTGTGCATTAGCAGGTGTGCTATGGTATTCGCAATTTTTCGGACTCGAACTTGGAAAAAGTTACATGACCGAAAGTCCAATTATGCTTGCTTTTTCATGGAGTATTCTAATGTCGCTCAACGTTACGTTTAGTAATGTATGGGGTATGTTACTTAAGGAATGGAAAGGAGCAGGAACAAAAACTGTAATTGTGCTTGTAACAGGTATGGCCGTACTCATTATTTCGTTGATTTTACCAAATATAATGAAGTAATTAATTTGATTTGATTTGATTGAAAGGAGGATGCATTTTTTTGTATCCTCCTTTTTTTTTAATATATTTGCAAAAAATATACTGTATGGGTAAAAATATTAACTATCTGATATATAGTGAAGAAGATGATTTGTGGGGGTTGACTGTAACTACTGTTGGTCACCAGAAAATTAAAGAAAATGAAATATATCCTCCAGAAACTCATCCTGCAGGTTATTTTTTTGATGCGGATAAAGGGCGCATACTCAATGAGTTTCAACTGCTGTATATAACCAACGGAAAGGGCGAATTCTCATTTGGAGAAGATAAACATTCGGCACTCATTTCCGAAGGTAAAATGTTTTTCCTCATGCCTGGTGTTTGGCATACTTATAAACCCATCGAAAAATCGGGCTGGAACGAATATTGGATAGGTTTTAAAGGCGAAATTATTGATAAAATTGTTGCCGAAGGCTTTTTTCTGAATCGTCATCCCGTTTTTAATATCGGACTCAATGAGCGTATTGTTGATTTATACATGAAAGCCATCGAAATAGCTAACGAAGAGCGAGCAGGTTATCAACAGGCTTTGTCGGGCATCGTAATGCATATTTTGGGTCTTATGTATTACCGCGATAAAACCCGTAATTTTCAGGATGAGGATTTAATAAGCAAAATAAATAAGGCCAAAGTGCTCATGCGCGAATCGGTTTATAGTAGTTTGTTTGCCGAAGATATTGCCAAAACATTAAATATTAGCTATTCTGGATTTCGCCGTGCATTTAAGGAGTTTACAGGCACTTCGCCTTCCAAATACATGATGGAATTAAAACTCAACGAAGCTAAACTGCTACTTTCAACTACAGCTCAATCGGTCAAGAATATATCATACAGCCTTAATTTCGAGAATCCGGAGTATTTCTCGGTCTTTTTCAAAAAACGGACAGGCGTTACTCCGCTTGAATATCGCTTAGCAGTTGAAATTAAAGTATGATGTATGTAAATTTATTTTAAAATGTAACATTCAGATAATTAGCGATATAGTAAAGTTTTATTGTATTGTAATTTGTTTGTATGCTCAGTTTTTGTATTTTTACCGAATAAATACTTATTTTTATACGCTCAAAAACTAAAAAAACCTATGTTGATTATTGGTATAGCCGGTGGAACCGGTTCAGGTAAAACTACTGTAGTTCGAAAAATTTTGGAACGTCTTCCGGCTGGTGAAGTGGCCATTTTACCTCAAGATTCGTATTACCGCGATAGCAGTCATTTGCCTTTGGAGGAACGTTTGGAAATGAATTTCGACCACCCCGATTCTATCGAGTTTGAATTGCTAACCAAGCACTTAAAAGAATTGCGCAAAGGGAAAACCATTGAACAGCCCATTTACTCGTACCTTACTTGCACACGTGCCGACGAAACTATACCCGTAAAACCTTGTCATGTTATTATCGTGGAAGGTATTTTGGTACTTACCAATGCCGAGTTACGTAAAATGATGGATTTGAAAGTGTTTGTTGATGCTGATGCCGACGATAGGTTAATTCGTGTCATAAATCGCGATATAATTGAACGTGGAAGGTCGGTAAACAAAGTAATGGAACGTTACGAAAATACTGTTAAACCAATGCATGTTCAGTTTATTGAGCCTACAAAGCGCTTTGCCGATATCATTATACCACAAGGTGGAAATAATCATATTGCTATCGAAATTCTGACTAATTATATTGAGAAAAATCTGAAAGAACAATAAGATGACTGCTGCTGATTTGCAAAAAATAATGTTTTTGGATATCGAAACGGTTCCACAAACAGCTGAATTAAATGAAATTCCGGCCGAATTGGCGCATTTGTGGGAAGATAAATTCCGTCTTATTCAGAAGCGGATGCCCGAAAAATATACCGACGAAACTACACCTGCCGAATCGTATAGCAATAGTGCTGGTATTTATGCTGAGTTTGGTAAAATTGTGTGTATTTCGGTAGGTTTTATTTATTATCGAGGTACCGAAATGTGTTTCAGAACAAAATCATTTGCTGGTGATAACGAGAAATTGATTTTGGAAGATTTTGCTAAATTAATATTCAAATTCTGTACATCAAAGGACCATACGCTGTGTGGGCATAATATAAAAGAGTTCGATATACCTTATATCTGTCGGAGGATGTTGATAAATGGAGTTGCCTTGCCAGCAATACTAAATATCTCGGGCAAAAAACCATGGGAAATCAATTTTATTGATACATTGGAATTGTGGAAATTTGGCGATTATAAAAACTATACATCGTTGAAATTGCTAACAGCCGTTTTTGGAATACCTACTCCAAAAGATGATATTGATGGCAGTCAGGTTGCCACGGTTTATTACAATGAGAAAAATGTTAACCGCATTGCACTTTATTGCCAGAAGGATGTACTGGCTACGGCTCAGGTTTTTTTAAAATTGCAAGCTATGCAAACCATTAAATCTCAAAACGTTGAGTTTATTTAATTGATAATTAATGTATTATAAAAAAATCATATTTCATGTCTTGTTGTCTGTTGTTGTTCTGCTTTCGGCTTGTGTTGATAGCAATAGCAATGATGTTGATCTTTTACAAGATATTGATTTAGAATCAATCTTACAAAATGATACGCTGAGAATAGGGACTATTGTTGGCCCAATCTCTTATTTCTATTTCCGCGATGAGGTAATGGGCTTTGATTATGAATTGGCTCAAAACTTAGCTGACAGTCTGAAAGTTAACCTCAAGATTGTAGAAGTGGAAAATGAAAATGAACTCACCGCTTTGCTCGATAACAATACAATTGATATTGCAGCCTACAATTTTCAACAAACAAAAGCACTAAAAAAGAAATACAACTTTGTGCTACCGCTCGACGATTCGTATATGGTACTTGTACAGCCGTTGAATATCAAGACCATATCCAATACCATCGATTTAAAAGATAAAACAATTACAGTTGTTGGAGGTTCGGCCCAAGAGCAGCGCTTACAAAATTTGAACAACGAAACTGGTTTGCAGTTTACTATTGAACAAGCAGCCGATTCGCTCAATCAAGAAAAGTTGATTGAATTGGTGGGCGAAGGTAAAATTGCTGCTACTGTGGCCAATGTAAGATTAGCTCGCTTATACAAATCGTATTATAAAAAAATTGATACCCGTTTGCAAATTGGTTTTATGCAACGCAATGGCTGGTTAATTCATAAACAAGCTTTAAATTTGCAAAAAGCAATTGAGAAATGGAGTGGGAGTGAAGATATTGAATCAATAATTTCGGATTTAAGTTTTAAATATTACCGTAACAGCCTCTTTTTTAATCAGAAAAAAATTAATATACCCAAAGGAGCAATTTCACCTTACGATCATTTGTTTAAAAAATATGCTGTTGAAATTAATTGGGATTGGCGATTGTTGGCTGCGGTTGCATTTCACGAATCTCGATTCGATGCTACGCAAACTTCGTGGGCAGGTGCCGCTGGATTAATGCAACTTATGCCGCGTACTGCCGCTAATTTTGGTTTAAATAGAGCAAATATATTTGATCCAGAACTGAATATAGAGGCTGGAGTTCAGTATATTAAAAGTTTAAACCTTACTTTTTCGAAAATTGAAAATAAACAGGAACGTATCAAATTTATTTTGGCTTCGTACAATTCGGGTCCTGCTCATATACTCGATGCACGCGCTTTGGCTCGCAAATATGGTAAAAACCCAGATATTTGGTTCGAAAATGTGGAATCTTTTTTACTTAAAAAATCAGAATCGAAGTATTATAACGACGAAGTGGTAAAATATGGCCGATTCAGGGGCAAAGTTACGGTTGATTATGTAGTAAAAACCTTGCAAACTTGCGATAAATACAAATTAAGAAAATGAAACAAGCTATATTACTTGGAGCCACAGGAATGGTTGGCTCTGCCCTTTTAAAGCAACTTTTGGCTTCGCCCGATTATTCGAGTGTAATTGCTTTTGTACGTCGTACATCGCTACCAAAGCATGCAAAACTTACCGAACATGTGGTTGACTTTAGCAAGCCTGATACTTGGGCGACAATGGTTAAGGGCGATGTTTTGTTTTCGTGTTTGGGAACAACCTTGGCTGTAGCGGGTTCCAAAGCCAAACAATTTGCTGTTGACTATACATACCAATATCAACTAGCTGAAGTGGCTGCCGAAAATGGCGTGAAGAGTTATGTACTTGTTTCGTCGGCTGGAGCCAATGCTAATTCCAGTAATTTTTATTTGAGTATGAAAGGAAAACTGGATGCCGATGTGCAAGAATTAGCTTTTCAAACTATCAATATTTTGCGACCTGGGCAGCTTTATGGCGAAAGAAATCAGAAACGAAATATGGAAAAAATGGCCATTTCGGTAATGTTCTTTATTAATAAGTTGGGTTTGTTACGTAAATATCGCCCCATACATGCCGATGAAGTAGCCAAAGCCATGCTTCGGGTTGACGCTTCGGGTAAATCGGCAGTATATACCCTCGATGAGTTGTTTTTCTAAATCAATATCCTGCAAGTAATAGTCCAATATCGTTCGAAGCTATATTGTAATGTGCTCCAATTAGTCGGTTTACTAACGTTCCACCAAAAACATAAGCTCCATTACGGAAACCATTACTTTCGCTAATGGCTTGTTTTACACTACCCGAATGACTAATTTTTATCAGCATAGGTGCAAAAATATTGCTCAGTGCCATGGAGGTAGTACGTGCTACGCGCGACGAGATATTGGGGATGCAATAATGAATAACGCCATGTTTTTCGAATGTAGGATTTTTAAGCGTTTTGCATTTTGAAGTTTCGAAACATCCCCCTTGGTCCACACTTAAATCGATAATTACAGCACCCGTTTTCATGGTTTTTACAAGTTCTTCGGATACCATAAATCTTTCGGAACCATAAATATAACGTAGATTTCCGATTACAGCATCCGCCGAGGCAATGGCTTTAAATAAAACGGCAGGATGAATTACCGATGTGAATACTTGTTGACCCAGATAATGTTGAATTTTGCGAAGTTTATTTATGTCGTGGTCGAAGATTTTAACCTGAGCACCCAGTGCTAATGCAGTGCGCGCAGCAACTGTACCAGTAATGCCTGCGCCTAAAATCAACACTTCAGTTGGCGATATACCCGCTACTCCACCCAATAAAAGACCTTTTCCACCACGTTCGTTGCTCATTAATTCGGCTGCTACGGCTATTGCTGTGCTGCCTTCAATTTCGGAAACAGAACTAACCACCGGAAATGCTTTTTGCTCGTCCTTAATAAGTTCATAAGCTATTGCATTCATTTTCTTTTTCATTAGCAGCTCAATGCTAGCTGCCGATAAATGGTTGAGCTGTAACATCGAAAAAACCGTTGAGCGGTCATGCATCATTTCAATTTCGCTTATGGTAGGAGGAGTGATTTTCAATACAATATCAGCCGAGAAAACATCGGCTGGCGAATCAACTAAAAAAGCTCCAGCCTCGCTGTATTGTAAGTCGGAGTACGACATTGGATCGCCTGCTCCACGTTCAATATAAACACTGTGTCCTTCTTCAGTAACAATAGCAACTCCTTCGGGGGTTAACGCTAGTCGTGTTTCAATGTTTTTATCCTCTTTAGGTATGCCTATCGATAAGCGAGGTTGACGAGCAATTTCGCGCAATAAACATTCTTCGGGAAAAAGGCTGCGTTGCGTTTTTGGATCTATCTTCATAAAGTTGAAAGTGTTTTTAGCACAGTTTATTAATTCAATTGTTATAGCGACTACAAAGCTAAAAACAATTATTTATATAAACAAGTAAATAGGTATAATTCAGAACTAATCCTGTCTTTTTTAATCAATTTGATGTGTATATTGAATATTAAGGAGTATTACTGTTATCTTTGCACCCCAAATGGAACGAAAAAAACGAAACGCACATATTGCAATTTTTGCAGCCAATCTATTATTTGGTTTGAATAATCCCATTTCCAGATCGTTAATGCCCAATATTATCGATCCTATTGCACTCACTTACTTCAGATTGCTTGGTGGAGCAATACTTTTTTGGGCTTCAGCATTGGTTTTTAAAGTCGAAAAAGTATCTCCAAAAGATTTAATGCTTTTGTTTTTTGCAGCGTTTTTTTCGCTTACAGCCAATCAAATTCCATTTTTTATAGGGTTGTCCAAAACATCACCCATCGATGCAGCCATCGTAATTACTACTTTGCCAATTATTAGTATGTTGTTCGCAGCATTAATAATTAAAGAACCTATTACGTTGAAAAAGGCTTTTGGTGTGCTTGTTGGAGCATCAGGTGCACTTTTCCTTATTTTGGGTGATCAAATTGCCCATGTAGGAAAAGGCAATTTTACGGGAAATATCATTGTTTTTGCTGCTGTTATATCATTTGCGCTTTATTTGAATTTGTTTAAAAATCTGATTAAAAGGTATTCTCCTTTTACAATAATGCGTTGGATGTTTTTGTTTGCAGCAATTCAAAGTTACCCATTTTGTCATACCGTAGTTTCGCAAATTGATTTAGCAATATTTACCACGCCTGTAGTTGCAAAAATTGGATATATTGTATTCTTTGCAACCTTTGTTTCGTACGTATTACTTGCTGTAGGTCAGCAGTTTTTACTGCCTACTACACTGAGTATGTACAACTATACACAACCTATTATTGCCTCGTTGGCCACCATTGCTATGGGTTTGGATGTGTTTGGCTACGAGCAACTTATTTCTACTGCACTCGTGTTTTTGGGTGTGTATATTGTGACGCAAAGCAAAACTCGCGCACAGATTGAAGCCGAAAAATCAAAAATTTCAGTCGAAAATACTTTGTAAAACGGCTAAGGAATTTAGACCGTGAAACCCATTTATATGAAGGCGATAATATTCAATTAAAGCTTTCAACGCAGTGGCTCTTTGTGTACGCGAAAGCGTTAATCCGGACATGTCAAAATAATCCATCATACAAAGTTTTTCCAGGATATGGACTTGTTCTCCTGCTATATAATGGGTGTGAATAGGCCTTGCTGTAAGCGTTATGCCATTCATTAAATCAAAAAACGGGCTGTTTGCCTCACTAATATTTGGTTCGAAACCTAAAAAGCGAGTTAATTTGAGCATAAATATTAGATGGAAATTTGCTGGTAATTCATGTGTGCAATCCAATACTTGAACCGATTGCGAAATGAAATTATACAGTTGTTCATCGGGAGTGCTTAGTTTTATACTTCTAAAAAGAACTTCGGACATAAACAAAGCGATAGCATTTTTTTCGACATCGGTATGAATGCCTGTTAATGGAATATCAATTCGGACTTCTTTAATAGTATGTATCTCTTTCGAAGGATTGTGATATGCATCGATATCGATAAGCGTTAATGGCTGAAAAAATGCTGGTTTTGTTCCCGATTTGAGTTTGCTTGATATTCTGACCATATACGAACTGCGTCCATATAATTCGGTATATATGGTAACAATAGACGAAGAATCAGAATATTTGGTGCTATGTAAAACTATCCCTTTTGTTTTCGAAAGCATTTTTTGTTGGATTAAAAACTTATGCAAATATACGCTTAATCTACATTTTAGAGTAATTGTTTTGTCTTTTTTAGTTAGAAAAGGAGTGAATTTATGTCAAAAGTTGGTGTTTTCGATGTTTGTGAAGTGTAAAAATAAATTTATCCTATGTTTTTTTTGAATTTATTTGTCACATATTCAATCAGATATAAAATATTTGAATTTTTTTTGTGCAAAGTGTTTGTAGATTGAAAAAAGTGCCGTATATTTGCACCCGCAATTGAGGCTAACATTTACCGCAGTTGCAACGACCGTAAAGGTCCCTTCGTCTATCGGTTAGGACGCCAGGTTTTCATCCTGGAAAGAGGGGTTCGACTCCCCTAGGGACTACTTATAAAAAAGATATTTAAAAAAAAGTATAGTTGAGATGGCTAATCATAAATCGTCAATAAAAAGAATTCGTCAAGCTGAAAAACGCAAATTGCATAACCGCTATTTCGCAAAAACAGCTCGTAATTCAGTTCGTAAATTACGTGCAACAACCGAAAAAGCTGTAGCAGCCGAAATGTTACCAAAAATTAGCTCAATGCTTGATAAATTGGCTAAACGTAACATTATTCACAAAAACAAAGCTTCGAACTTAAAATCGAAACTTACAATTTTTGTAAATAAATTAGCATAACAAGCTTCTAGTAAAAATACAGAAGCCCTTTTCCTTACGGAGAAGGGCTTTTTTGACGTGTAATAGTAGCAATTAGTATCAAAGTTTCGTTATCTTTGTACATTCTAAATAAAATAATACAGTATGTTAGATAGTTTTTATATTAAAGGTGTGAATCTAAGCAATAAGATCAATGTAAAGGATTATGTGTTTATTGCTTTTGGATTACTTTTGTATGCAGGTTCATGGAAAGCTTTTCTACTTCCACATCAAATAACAGGAGGTGGCGTAACTGGTATTGGATCTTTGGTGTATTATGCCACAGGTTTACCTATTTGGGTTACTTTTTTTTCGATTAATGCCGTGCTACTGCTTATAGCAATTAAAACGCTTGGTATTAAATTTAGTTTACGCACAATATACGGTGTAAGTGTGCTTACGTTGTTTTTCTCAATTTTACCGCAAGCTTCAATAGGTACTTTTATTGGAAAGAACGAAGATTTTATGGCTTGTGTAGTGGGAGGGCTGTTGTCGGGTGTTGGTATTGGTATTGTATTTCTTTCGAACGGAAGTTCGGGTGGTACCGATATAATTGCTCGTGTGGTGAATAAATATCGGAATATTACCCTTGGGCGAATTTTGCTTTATTGCGATGTGTTAATCGTTTCATCTTCCTATTTTCTTCAAATAGGTAGTATTGAGCGAGTTGTGTATGGTTTGACAGCTCTTACTGTAACAACGCTTACGGTGGATATGGTTATTAATGGTGTACGACAATCGGTACAGTTTTTTGTATTTTCGAAAAATTACGACGAAATAGCATCGCGCATTAATTCCGAAGTACATAGAGGTGTTACCATACTCGATGGTATGGGCTGGTATTCCAAAGAGCCCGTAAAAGTAATTACTGTTATTGCTCGCAAAAACGAATCTATACGCATTTTTCGCATTGTTAAAGAATGCGATCCAAATGCATTTATTTCGCAATCGTCGGCTATTGGAGTTTATGGCGAAGGTTTTGATGTTATAAAAAGCAAATAATATATGTCAGGTTTTACAGCTGTAATTTTTAAAAATAAGAAGGCAATTGATTTTTCAAAAGCCTTTTCGTTTTGCCATGAACATGAATCGAAAATGAGTGTTCGTAAGTTCGAAGGTGTTAACTATATTGTGCAGCAGCTTGTAAATAATAAATTTTCGGACGATACAATTTTAGAACAAAACGACGATTATTTTATTGGTATTGAAGGTGTTTTGCTAAATTTAGGGGAGCTAAAACCTGTTTTATCAGTACAGGAGAATAGCACTTTCAATTTGCTTATTTCACTTTACGAACAATATGGCGATGATTTTGTGAAGCAGTTGCGGGGCGAATTTAGCGGTTTTATTTTTGACAAAAAAGCTGATAAATGGTTTGTGTTTACTAATCAAACCGGTTCAAAGCGTATTTTTGTTTTCGAAAACAGCAATTACTTGTTTTTTGCTTCGGAACTAAATAGGATTTCGTTGTTAATGAAAGCGGCTGGATTAGTCCCTGTTTTATTGAAAGATGCTGCTTATTCGTTGTTGACAAGTGGTTTTATGTTGAACGAAATTACTTTTATCGAAGGTGTAAGGCGTTTAATGCCTGGTTGTTATTTGAAATTCGAAAAACAGACGTCAATAGTAAATAATTATTTTCATTTGCGTAATATTGAGCGTAATAACGATACAAAAGCTCAACAAATAGAGCAAGTTGATGATTTATTCAGGCAAGCTATAAAACGCGAGTTTGAGAAGGATAAACAATACAATTACAAGCATATAGCTACATTGAGTGGTGGTCTCGATTCGCGCATGACGGTGCTTATGGCACACAAGATGGGTTATGATGAACAACTCAATTTTACGTTTTCGCAAGCCAATTATCTGGATGAGCAAATTGCCAAGCAAATAGCCATTGACCATCAGCATGAGTTTTTGTTTCAGTCGCTCGATCATGGTAATTATTTACGAAATATCGACGAGATAGTGGCTTATAACGACGGCATGGTGCTTTTCTCGGGTGCTGCACATGTACTAAAGTCATGCAAGAATATGAATTTCAGCGATTATGGCTTAATACACACAGGCTTAATTGGCGATGCCGTACTTGGTTCATTTTTAACACAGCCTTATGTGATTAAACCTGCCATATCGGCCAGTGTGTATTCGTCCAAACTGCTTCACAAATCCCAAAACTATATATCGGAAGTTCAAAAAGGCTTTGAGTCCGAAGAATTGTACAAGTTTTACGGACGTGGTTTTATGGGAGCCATGAATGGAAATTATTATTTCGATGTTTTCTCACAGAGTGTTTCTCCATTTTTGGATGTCGATTTTTTGAGTTATTGTTATTCGATTCCGGATGCTGCCAAATTCAAACAAAAAATTTATATCGATTGGATAGCATCGAAAAACAAAGAGTTTGCTGCTTATCCATGGGAAAAAACAGGTGTGTCGCCTTTGAAATCATTAAATAACAAAAAATATTTAGTGCCTGCGTACTACAAGCGTATGAGTCTCAAATTTTTTGATAAGTTGAGTGGGAAAATGAAGTCGGGGATGAATCCTTTTGATTATTGGTTAGCCCAAAACGAACAATTATCCATGTATTTTACGTTATACTTTCAAAATAATATTGATTTAATTGTTGATGAAGAACTCCGTAACGATTGTAAATGGTTGTTTGATAAAGGAAATTGGGGCGAACGCTTTCAGGTATTAACGCTATTAGCGGCAGTGAAATTGCATTTTTAATCCTAATTATTTCAAATTAATACGACAAGTAAATTTTTTAACGCTTTGTAAATAAAAATGATATGAGAAAAATAGAAAAGAATATCGAGAAGTTTATATTTTTTAGTCGTTGGTTGCAATTGCCTGTTTATTTGGGATTAATTGCAGTTTCATTCCTTTATGCTGCAAAATTTATGATTCAACTTTGGCATTTATTTGCTAATTTTTCAACATTAAATGAGAATAGTATTATGTTGGCAGTGCTCGGCTTAATTGATATTTCGATGGTTATCAATTTATTAGTAGTAGTGTTTATAGGTGGATATTGGACATTTGTTAGTAAAATTGACTTCGAAAATCACGAAGACAAGCCTGATTGGTTGGTTAAAATAAATGCTGGGACTCTGAAAATAAAACTGATAATTTCGCTTGTAAGTATATCAGGTGTTCATTTGCTTAAAACATTTATCGATATTAGTAATACTTCCATGCAAGATGCTGTTTTACAGATTGCTATACATATTGTATTTTTATTGTCGGCGGTGCTACTTGCTTATACCGATAAATTAATGCACACGCACGAAACTTAAATGATTTTTCCATTTAACGATCTGAATTCTAGTTTTTTATATTAGTTCATAATAAATTACCCAAAATTCTTGTTTATTTGAGATAAATATAGTACTTTTGCAGTCCAATTTTAGCGTAATCTCTGGCAGAATAACGAGAAGTCTGTGAATATTGCGCATTAATTACTAAAAAAAAGAACAAAATGGATTTAATTAAAATTGCAGAGCAAGCGTTTCTTGTTGAAAAATCGCATCCCGCTTTCAAGGCTGGTGATACAGTAACAGTTGCTTATCGTATTATTGAAGGTAGCAAAGAACGTATTCAGGAATATCGTGGCGACGTTATTAAGATTGTAGGACACGAAAACAGAAAACGTTTTACAGTTCGCAAAATGTCAGGTAATGTTGGTGTAGAGCGTATTTTTCCGCTTGATTCTCCATTTATCGAAAGCATTACTGTAAACAAACGTGGTAAAGTACGTCGTGCTAAATTGTATTACTTACGTGCACTTACAGGTAAAAAAGCTCGTATCAAAGAAAGACGCGTGTAAGCTTTTTTTAGGAACAAAAAAATTAAAAAAGAGAAAATTGCAAATGCAGTTTTCTCTTTTTGCATTTTAAACTATCTTTGTGCTCCAATCCTACAAAAAAATGAATTTTGCAGTAATACCAAAAATTAAACAAGTCTTTTCCACAACTCTTTTAGGGGCTTGGGGCAGTATTTTCATACTCTTACTATTTTTTTCTTGTTCACCTAAGAAAGCCGATAAATCTTCCAATGCTCCAACTGATTCAATTCAACTGCAATATGCCGAAGGATTTGATATTTTTTACCATACTAATTATAAGGAAGTTGTGGTTTATAGTCCTTGGAAAAAAGGGGATGTATATGGCCGGTATTATTTGGTACATGATAAGAATATCTCAACGCCTGAAAATGGATCAAAAGTGCTTGTTCCGCTACATTCGTTAGCCGCCACATCAGTTACTCATTTCGAATTTCTGAGTTTGATAGGCGAATTAAATTCATTATCAGGTGTTTGTTCACCTCATTTAATTTACAATGCTGTGATTCAACAGAAATATAGAGAATCAAAAATCATTGACCTTGGTGATGCTTTTAATGTAAATGTTGAAAAAACCATGCAGTTGAAACCCGATGCCGTAATGATGAGTGGTTATAATCAAAGCGACCCCTATTCTCAACGCGTCATGCAAGGAGGTATCCCTGTAATTCTCAATGTGGAGTGGATGGAAACATCACTGCTTGCACGTGCTGAGTGGATTAAGTTTGTGGCAGCATTTTACAACAAGGAGCAATTAGCTGATAGTATTTTTACAAAGATAAGTGCGGATTATAACCATGTGAAAGCCAAAGTTGCCCAACTGAAAACAAAACCTCGCGTAATGGCAGGTAATAGTTTTAGAGGCACATGGTATATGCCTTCGGGACGAAATTACATGGCAAAATTGTATACTGATGCTGGAGGCGATTATTTTTACAGAAATGATACAAGTGCTGGAAGTTTACCTTTGAATATCGAAACTGTTCTACGTGATTTTTCGACTTGTGATGTGTGGATTAATTGTAACTTCAATTCATTGAGCGAATTACAAAATGTTGATCAAAAACATACACTTTTTAAACCGTATTCAAATAAACAAGTTTACAATTTCAATAAGCGTTTGTTGCCGAGTACAGCCAACGATTTTTGGGAAAGTGCTGTGGCTCGTCCTGACTTATTGTTGTGCGATGTAATTGCTATTTTGCATCCAAGTATTTTACCAAATTACAGCATGACCTATGCTGATAAATTAGAATAATATAAGCATGAAGGGACGTAATACACTACTTTTTTCAATATTATTTGTGCTTTGCATACTGCTTTTCCTCGCCGATTTGGCTTGGGGTAGTATTAATATTCCATTTCGCGAAATTATGGATGTGATAACAGGAAAAGGTGAAAGTATTAATGCCGAAATATTACTCAATTTCCGTTTACCAAAAGCATTGACTGCTATACTCACTGGTGCGGCGTTATCGGTTGCTGGTTTAATGATGCAAACACTATTTCGGAATCCATTGGCCGAACCATATATTTTGGGTGTAAGCTCTGGAGCAAGTTTAGGCGTGGCTTTGGTAACAATGGCTTCGGGGTTTTTGCCTCTTGTATTAATGAATAGTGGTTGGGCTATGATTTTGGCTGCAGTAATTGGTGGAGCACTTGTTTTGTTTATGGTACTGGGTGTATCTTTTCGCATCCAAAATGCAGTGTCGCTCCTAATTGTGGGTATTATGTTTGGAACCATTGCTGGTTCAATTGTAAGCGTTATGCAGAATTTCAGTAATCCCGACGCTATTAAACTATTTATAATGTGGACATTTGGTAGTTTGAGTGCTGTAACTTGGACATATATGCAAGTGCTGCTTCCAGTAATTTTATTAGGTCTTTTGATGGCTATGCTTTTGCATAAGCGATTGGATGTGTTGCTGCTGGGCGATAATTATGCAAGAGGTTTAGGCGTTTCGGTTATTCAAACCCGCTTTTTAATAATACTATCAACAGGATTGTTGGCTGGTGGAATTACTGCGTTTACAGGTCCAATTGCATTTATTGGTGTTGCCATACCGCATATTGCACGTGGAATTTTTAAAACATCGATACATAAAATATTAATCCCAGCTACCATTCTTTGTGGTGCCAGTTTATTGTTAATATGCGACATACTATCGCAGTTGCCCACTTACACTTTACCCATAAATACTATTAGTTCGCTGTTTGGCGCACCAATAATATTATGGATAATACTTAAGAAAAAGTAAAAGAAATTCGATAATTATATTGCGAGTAACTCTTAATAGATACAATAACAACGAATTTTAATTTATATCAAAACCTTAAAGTTCTGATTGATAATGCCGTTAGTTAAGTTTAGAAGATAGCAGCCTTTTGGAAATGTGGTGGTTGAAAGTGAATATGGTGCAGAGTTTAAAGTGCCGGAAAAAAGTTTCAGACCGTGAATTGAATAGAGTGAAAAATTAAAAATTCCATCTATCAATGGTTGAATTAGTATTTTGTTGTTTTGGGAGTAAAAAGTGAAATTGTTTTTTTGAATAATAGGCAAATTATTTGAGCTTACTTGTGGCGAAAACATCTTAATTTCGCTTAAACCCATATAACCATTAGTGCTGTTGTAGCTGTTCAGGATATTAATACCAACCCATTTTACATTTTTCTGAATGGCAGGAAAAGTCAACAATTCTCCTTTATAGTCGTTTGTTCCAGAAGCCTGACTCATGGTGTAATTCATTACTTTTTTCCAAGCCGAATTTGTAAAAGGACTTTCTTGCATGGCAGCTGTTGATTCTGACACATATATTTCAATATCTTTCACACCCCGATTGAGGTATGCTGCTGACCAATTCAAATTCCAAATTCGCATGGCAGCCACTTCTTGTGGCGTTTTTAATTCAATTTTAAAATAATGTGGAAAAGGTATGTCGTTGGTATGCCATGCCTTGGCCGTGATGGATGCTTCGTGAGTATCTCCTATTAATCCAGCACCATTAATGGCATACAGTGGCATCCGCCCTGTGTAAGTAGATGAGGCATAAGCGTTACTAATTTTGTCGAACGTAATTTCTGACAAGTCTGTAGGAGGGTCAACAATGGGAGTGGAAACCTCTGCACGGAATGGGGATAATGGCAAAGGCAACGCATCTGCAGTAAAAATGGAAATAGTGCTATTATTTCTAAATGCATACCGAATATGAATCGGGTTTGAGATGGTTACATTCGAGAGTTTAATCCGATTATCCGGTAAAATAGTAGCTGTAGCTGTTTTATAAACCTTATCGGAAGCTGCAATTTCAAATTCTGTTATTTCTTTTACCGAAGTTAATCCACTACCCACATTATCGAAAGTTAACAGCAAATCAGCACCTTGCACTTCATGCGATTTGTATATAGGCGATTTACTTGTAATTTGTTCGCCATAAACCACATTACGAACAAGTGGCAATAATCGTTTAGCAACTGTATACTTATCTGTTGGGTGAATATTGGTGGCTTCACCCAAGTCCTGAGTTACCGCCATGCCTGTATTCGCATCCTCTTTCCATACCTGAAGTTGAATATCGCGTGTTTCAGCCCAAGTCATATAAGTTGGGTCGGTGGTTGGTTCGTAGGACGGTAGCTGCACAAAAAGCCAGGGCAAAGTTGGTTCTTCCCATTTTGAACGCCAGTCTTTTATCAACCCCTTGAAAATAGTTTTAAAATTTTGCCAATAAACAGCATTTCCCTCGGCCTGGTACCACAACACTGCTTTAATAGGATAACCGACTACTTTTGACACCATGGCATTGTAAAGCGAGGATGGAGTTTGATAATAGCTATATATACCCGTACCGTCGGGTCGTTTTGCTGCATTCAGAATTGGGTCGTTGGCATACCCTTCGGGGGAAATAAATGCATCGGATGGCGCACCTCCATGACTTACATTTATCAATCCAATTGGAATATTGAGGTGCTTATGCAAATCGCGACCAACAAAAAAAGCCACTGCCGACCAGTCAATAACACGCTCAGAAATAGCACTTTTCCAAGGCTTGTCTTTTTGATTAATTAAAACACCTCCATTTACAATTTTAGCCACTTCAAAAAATCGCAAATTCGGATAATTTGAATCGGCTTTGGCATTATCCAATTGATCCGTTTTTACAGTATTTACCTTAAATGCCATATTCGATTGTCCACCACATAAATATACATCGCCCATTACCAAGTTATTAAACATAACTGACTCATTGTTTGCAGCAATAGTCATAGTGTAAATGCTCGATGACGCACTTTTAGCCGGCAAAAGTGTAGAGAATTTTCCATTCGCATCGCATTGCGTATTGTAATTTTGCCCATCAAAAGTGATAATTACTGGTTCGTTTGGCAACACTTCACCCCATACTTTGATAGGTTTGTCGCGTTGTAGTACCATGTTATCGGAAAAAAGCGATGGCATTTTGATGGATGAAATACTTCCACCATTAATGGGGTCTTCATCGGTCAATAAAATAGATGGCGCATTTGTTAAACTTTCACTCATAGAGAGTTTAAGCAGAGCATCGTTTCCATCTGTTATGGCTACCACAAGCGTTGCTTGTTTACTTTGAGTGGCTAAAACAGTAGTAAGAAAAGAGGATATATCCCATTCGAGCCAAGCATTTGTATATTCAAATTGATTGATAGAAATGAGTGCTGTGGCAGCAGGAAGTGTAGGACGGGTTGCCCATAATAATCCATCGGTCTGATAACCAGGCAAACAATATACAGATAAGGTTGGCTCACTATATTTGTCGAACGACTGGCAGAAAATTTTCAACGTTGCCGATTTAGCCGAAATAGTCAAATTGGAGAAATCGAAATTTAGATACACTTCACGTGTGTAACCTGACAGTTTTTTGAGTTCCGAATATGTAAGGTTAGTAACAAAATCTCCTCCTGCTTGACGTACAAAACCATCAAGAGTTGGCGACAAAACCTGTTCGTTGGCTTTTGAAGCTTTTCTGATTTTCGATGTTTGAGGGATTAATGAATTTTTCTCGCCAGCAAAAGAGATAACGAAAAAGAGCACTAAAAATGCCAATGACAAGATTCTTTTCATTGTACGAAATGTATTAAATACTTATTTATTTACAGCCTTAACCGAAATTCCGTTGACTTTCACCACATAAACCCCTGCCGGAACTTGAAAACGTAAATTCGTTCCTTTAATTAGCTCGTTGCGAATTATTTGTCCTTGCATGTTGTAAAGTTGCACACAACCTGTCGTGGTGATATTGTCTATTGACAAAATGCCATTTTTAGAAGATACGACGATAGTTGATTTCGCAATTTCGCCAATAGCAGTCGGAGTATCAATAATTGCTTTGATTTCTTTGTAGATTTTTACTTCTGAAAGACCTACATAATTAGTACCTGCAAAGTTTGAAAGGATGTTAAACGCGAACCAACGAACATTATCAGCTCCGGCTATTCCTACAACCTGTCCCTGATATGAAGTGGAAGGTGGTGTAGCACGTGTCAATTCAAATCCATCTGTCGAAACTTTTTTCCACTTGGCATCCGTCAATGCTACTGTAGTCATATCTTCGCCCGATGTGGAGACATATAGATTTACACCTTTCACGCCTCTGTCAGAATAATCAACTAATCCAGTACCAAAAAGCCAGTTCATGTTCCAAACACGAAGTTTATTTATATTAATAGCATCTTTGAACTTAATCATCAAATTTACAGGATAACTACCAGATGAATTTCTCCATACCATATTATCACCCGCTGTAACATGCTTCATCTCAGGTAAAAGTCCTGCCCCACTAAAAGCATGTGTTGGATTACCAGCAGCTACAAATGGTACTGAAGCAAAAAGAGTTTCTAAACCGGCATACGGTACTTCATAAATTCCGGGTACAGGAGTATCACTAAGTATTAATTGAGGTTTGTTTGTCGATTCAACACTTCCAATTGTTGTTAATGGACTTGTTGTTGAAGTTGTTGCGGGATATACTACTGCAATTCTGAACGAAAAAAGTTTATTTGTTGCTAAGTTCTGTGTTTTAAAAAAATCCGTGAAATCAAATTGAATCCATTTACCCACAGAGTCTGCATTGGCATGAACATCTACAAAACGTTGTCCCGTAACGGGTCGGTTTGTAAATGTCAAAGCTCCGGAAATCGCATTTCCCGTTTGACCATAAGCTGCAACAATAAATGGCACAGCAGTACTTATCGAATTTACGTAAATCTTTAATGTGGCGTGTAAAGGTGTAATTGTAATAGTTGATAAATCAAAATCGAGGAATATTTCACGATTAAAAGAAGCGTAAGAACTTAGCTCCATATTTTCATATGTATCCTGATATGTATTATCACTTTGTTTCACAAACCCATCTTTCGTTGGATTGAAAGTTTCGGATGTGATTGCGGCAGCAAAAAGAGCAGTACACGCAATAAATGCCATTGTTAGAGTAAAAATTAGTTTTTTCATAACTTATAATTTTAATGATTAATACTTTTAAATTCTGATTATTAGATTATTAGATAATTAGTTTAATTTTTGATTTGTTTTATCCAAAGAACTGCACCACCATTTGGTGCTAAAACCAGGATTTCGTTTTGTTTTGTTTTTGAAATTTCTTTCTTAAATGGAATTACCGGTTGTTGCTGTAAAGGAGTTGGTCGATGGTCAAAACCTTCTATTTTCACTTTCTCAGCCGACAAATCATCAGCATAAATTGTAGTTTCAAATTGAGAATTATCAGGTACAAAATTAGCAATATTTATTGTAATAGTACGTTGTAAATCAGTGCCGTTTAATGCATAAATAAACCATTCATTACCCGATTTTCGGACTACGACAGCAGTTTTGCCAAGTTCGGTTTGGGGCAAAACAATGGTTTTATCCCAAACAGTTGGAACTGCTTTTATAAAATCGAGTGCAGGTGTTATCAACGAATTGTGAAGCAAAACTTCAGGATCTTCGGCAACGACTTGCAAAGGCGAATTGAATGCAACCAATGTAGCTAATTGATGTGCAAAAGTGGTATTACCCGGATTTACAAATGATAGCGGCGTATAATCGCCATGTCCTACAGCTAATCGGGTAAATGGCAACAATACATTGTGGTACGAAGGAATTGGACCTTCCGACATTTTATTCAGTTCCAAGCCACGAATTCCTTCGCGGGTTATTTCGTTTGGATAAGTATAGGATTCACCTGAAGGCGATTGGCAACCGTGAAAATTTAGCATTAGTTTGCGAATTGCACATTCTTTCAATAGTTTCAATTCGAAATCAATAAAAAACTTGCTTTCGCTATTCATAAAATCAACCTTTATTCCAGCCATACCAGCTCTTTTTACTTTGTCGAGCCATTTGCGCATGGATACATAATCATCAGCCGGATCAGAAATGGTATTTGAATGATTCCACAAAAAAAGTTTAACGCCTTTTGTATTTCCATAATCGGCCAATTCTTTCAGTTTTTTCCAATAACTTTCCCATTTCACATATCCTTCGTCAATAACCGAGTAACGAAATTTTAATTCGGAAGCATAATCAATAAATTCACGCTCCTGCTCGGGTGTCCCAGTTCCCCTGCTAAACCATCGCCAAACAGACTTTCCGGGAATAATATAATCGGTATTGGCATAAAACAGGGCATCGGGTTTTGGCGACAGCTGCTTGATAACTTCTTGATTTACCAATTCAGTAAGATTTTCTGCAACAAAAATAACGCGCCAAGGCGTACATAGAGCTGCACTTAGATAAAAACCATCAGAGGCTTCAGTAAAATCTGCTTTTATCCAATTTGGGGTAGCGCAATCCCAACGCAAACCACTGTAATTCTGTAGATTTGCTTCGGTTGCCAGGGCATATTTTCCATTCTGAAGTTCAAAAATGAGTGGCTTTCCCTGAATAGAATTTGAACCCGAAATGGTCGGTAAATCCTTTAGCAGACATTTTTCCCAAGTGCCTGCATACGATTTCAATTTCCACGTATTTTTACGTTCAAAATAATACACGTTTGCATTTTCAGGAATTTTAAAAGAAGATGCCTCCGATTTCATTGTTAATCCTTTTCCAATATTGGAAGTGTACCGAAAAGCTACAGCATTGTTAAGTATTGCTACTTCAACAGAAATAGGCGATTTTTTACTTAAAAACTGATAAAGGACATATTCTTGTCCTGTAACTTTTATTTTTTTTGAACCTGAAATTTTGTCGAAGTTATAATTTATATTGTCAAGTGTAATACCAAGCCGCGACTTAAATTCTACTCCACGAACATACGATTTTAATATTGTTTCGCCATTTTCGCATACCCATTGCACATAAGTAGATTTGTCGTCCGAAAAATAGCTTTTTTCCGCTTTCAACAAATGAACGAATCCACTTATAAGAATGATACACATTAATTTTAATGTCGAACGATGCATAAAATCAACTGATTAGTTAGATTACAGAATTAGTTTCTGTACGAAAGTTTGTTTTGTAGTAATTATATGAGCAATTGATATCCCTTTGTGCAAATCAGAAACCGTTACAGGTAGTGTATTGCTTAATGCCAATAGTTGACCTGCCAAATTGTAGAGCAACACTTTTGAAACCACAATTTCGGAACAATTACTTAATTGACGAGATGCGGTATGAAAACAAAGTATTGGATTTGTAGTCAATTGTGGCGCATAAATACTACTTTGAATTTCTTTTTTTACTGTAATAAAACTTGGTACTGAACTCGATGTATTATGCCCTGGTTTAAATTTTGTTACGGCATTTTCGTCACCAATGGTTTGTTTAATTTTAAGTGTAAAAGTGCGCTGATTCGTTGAAAAAAGGGTATTACAAAAGGGCGTAATGTCGAAATCGAGATAAAACCCCGAAGTCGCACCAAGAACTTTACTATCAAGCGCTTCCCATTTTGCAGAAACGGGCATGGTGCTCCATGAAGTTGTGCTATTTACAATATCGGTGGAGCCAAGAAGTTCAATTTTTGTTGGTGTGGTAATGCTTTTCGAAGTACAGTAAATAACTGCATTTGCTCTTGCGGTAACAGTTTGTTCTTGTGGAAGCTGAAAAACAAGAAATGATTCCTGTGCTGCTCCCGTTTTGCTTGAAACAAATAAATCATTCGCTGTATGCGGGTTTAAAGTAGACCCTTCGGTAAGATAAGTATCAAACGAAGGCCGGATATTAAGATAATCAGCATCCACTACGTAAAAATTTGCCGCACCACCTACTTCTGCATTTATTCCATCAGCATCGGTAGCCGAAACAATTTTATACTGCGAAATGGCATTCGGATTTACTGTAAATGTAT
>CAYXQZ010000018.1:0-8950 GCA_964466415.1 uncultured Paludibacter sp. | reverse complement strand
GTAGCCGAAACAATTTTATACTGCGAAATGGCATTCGGATTTACTGTAAATGTATGAGGTGAAGTATTTATATCGTTCAGGGAAAATTCCGTCTTTCCGTCTGTGTAAGTTAGCTTAAAAGGAAATTTTCCTTCCAAATTGACATAAATCCGCCGCTCTGTACTCGATTTTGTTTCGCCATATATATAAGCCACCGGTTTGTTTAAAAACCGATTTACAACCGAAGTATACGTATCACCTGCAGCAAAATCAAAAATTTGGCACTTATTCACCTGATCGGTAAATTCAATATTCTGAATTGTTTTTATGCTGTTGATTTTTTTATTGATATGCCAGCCATTTGTTATAGAAGTATTGCCAACATCATCGATATTCCGATACAGAAACGGTTCTTTTTCTGGGATATTTTTGCCCAACTCATAACTTCGAAAACTTATAATGTCTTTATTTAATGATGAAGCTGTAATACGCCCCACGATTAAAAACTTATGGCCAGTTTCAAAATAAACTTCTGGTGTTAAGGATGCAGGATAAGCTGTTGCCGTTGAAACTTCAGACACAGCATCCAGAATTATCAATTCATTATCTTTTGATATCTTAAATGAAGCTTCTGCTTGATTATCAGACTTTAAAACACAAGTAACATTGCTATTGTATGGGCGATTGGCAACAAAACTGAAATAATAATTTTTATCAACATTTAAATCAAATCCTTTGGTTAACGAAATGGATTGGTTAAGCGCAGGAGTTTCAATATTTTGTGTAGGTGTTGTAATTAAATCGGCTTTCCGTTTGTATATACGCATAAAATCAATATCCATCGATGTATTATTAGCCGCATCTTTTAAGGTTGAATTTGAGTCACTCCAGGGCATGGTGCTTAAACATATATTCATTTCATCGCCATTCATTCCACCCATATACTTCCAGTCCGATTGTCCCCATTTGCCATAAGCACGTTTTTCCTCTTGAGTTGGCCAAACTGGTAGTTTTCCGACACCTGTCTTCCACTGATTCGTATAGGTTGAGTGAGTAGTTCCTCGCCACTGCTCCACACCATCGCAATAAATTATAAAATTATCTTCGCCAACCCATAAACCCCAAGTTTGAAAATCGATAGTATTGTAGGTTTTACCAATTCCCTGAGCAATATCCACCGAATTTGAATAACTGTACGTTTTCCAATCGTGCCATGCCAAATGTCCGGTAATGCTATTACTTGCATTTAAACGTTTTGCTTCAACCACGTCAATTTCGTATCTGTTTTTAAATGAACGTGTTGCATCATCCCCCATGGTTTGGCAAGCAGTCCAAAAAGCATTGTTCACACCCGTGGCATTTGTTAGCCGAAAACGAGATTCGTAATAGGTGTTTGGTCCAAAAAGTTTTTTAACCCAAACAAATCCGGCAGTCCATTCAGAGTCAGGACGATTCCCTTTTTTAACCATAAGTTTAAGAAGTCCATCGGCTAAAACAGCATTCTCTTTCCAGCGCCCAACAATTTGTCCGCTTGACGAAGTTTTAATCGCATCATCACTTTCCCACACGTTCCAATCGAGTGCGCTAGCACTAAATTCATCCTGAAACACAAGTTGATAGTCATTTGCATTGGTATGAAATGGAACAATTTGCCCTCTTCCTACAAAAGGAAGAGAGCAAACTACCAAGACAATAAAGAACTTTTTAAAATTCATAAATTATTATTGAATCATAAATTTGCCCCGATACGTTTTTGAATCAGCCTTTATTTGAATTAGGTAAACGCCATTTTCAACGTCTGATACATTCACCTTATTATTTACTATTGACAAATCGCGGACAAGTATTCCAGCCATATTGAAAATTTTGACTTTAGTTGCGTTTAAATTTGTATCAATATAAAAATAGCCATCTTTTACCGGATTAGGATACATTTTCAGAAAACCACTTTCACTACCATTGCCATACAACGGACTAATTCCAGTTGCAAGATAAGGATCTAATTCCAGCATTGGATGTTGGCTTTCCCACTTGGTGGAATCGGCCGCATATTGACGCCAAGTAAGTAAAGAAGCAGTTTCGCCACCAGTAGATTTTATACTGAAATCGACCATGCCAGCACCTTCTTTTAGTTTTTTGTTAACGTAAGATGATACATTCCAACTAGCTCTGACTCCCATAAATCCAGGATCTGGCAAGGTAACATCCGATATTAGCTTGTAATTTATTTCATTTGGTTTATTAGCCCAACAAAGATCCACAATATCGCCCGGCATGCCTCCTTCAATAGAGTAAAGACTCAATACTACCGGAGCACCTTTATCGTTGCTCAAAAAATAAACACTTAGTGAGCCCATATCGATGGAATCTTTTGCTGTGAATTCTGAAATGTCATATCGGAAAAATGCTTCACGAGCATAAGCAGCCTTTTTAATATTTCCGGTAAGTGACTGATTAAAAAGTGAGTTCGGAGTGTTATCATTAATATACGTATCGAAAGTTGGATAAATAGTCATGGCTCCAGCAGATTTCACCTTTACTATTTGTTCGCCAAAAACGATACCAGGTAAACCATTTCCATCGGTTAATCCTGTTAATCTATACGTTGTAGTTTTGGTCGGAT
Source organism: uncultured Paludibacter sp. (assembly GCA_964466415.1). Classification (GTDB taxonomy): domain Bacteria; phylum Bacteroidota; class Bacteroidia; order Bacteroidales; family Paludibacteraceae; genus Paludibacter. The sequence goes on along the minus strand of CAYXQZ010000018.1, from coordinate 6,348 downwards.
TTACCGGAATAGAAATAGTTGAAGTGTTAATGTCCTGAATTGTATAACTCTGAGTGCCATCCGTGTACGTCAAACTCCAAGGAGCTGTTCCTTTTAATTCTACCTGCATATTAACAAGTGTGCCCGAAGTAACATAAAACAAGTTTTTTGTAAATGCAGCAAAACTTTCTTTTGGAATAACACTTTGAAAGCTGCTACCAACTAAAAATTTCTGAATAGATGATTTTGCTTTGCTACCGGCAACCAAGATTTTTGAAATTTTATCGTTGCCAATTTCATAACGATAATTCAAATCCCAATCGTTATTTAAACTTGTATGACCATACTCTCCTTCAATATTTGGATAAAAGAATGGTTCGTTGTTTTTTCCCATAAGTGGTAACATTGATACACTTAGGTAATCATCGCCAAGTTCAGATGTTTCAATTCGTCCAACCAATAAAGTAGCTACGTCATTTTGAATAAAGCTTGCTTTTCGTCCGGTTGGTTCGGCGCTTACCGTAGAGGCGTAATATAGTTTATTTTCACCAAAGCCCGTTTGTATTTGGTTGTATTGGTCAATTACAGTAGCGGCAATCACTTTATTGGCACTATTTGTTAATGATAAAACAAATTCAGCATCAGCCGATTTTTCTAAAATTGTTGAAAAATAGCGTGTGCTATTCGCTTTTACATTATACTCTTGCGACAAAGCGAACGAAGCAGTCCCATCTTTGCTAATTTTAATTGCATTAGTGCTTTTTGTAGCTGTACCAGTTAATGTCACATTTGTTGAATTATTGAATGTAATATCTTCCGAAGAAACTGTCGTTAAATCAGTCGTTCGTTTGAAAATACGGAAATAATCAACAGCAGCGTATTTGCCATCGATGGTTGCTTCAACTTCAGCTGCATTGATTGATGTCCCCATGAGTAAGGCCAAAAAATCGCCTGTATAACCTGCGTTATAATTCCAACCTTCTTGAGCATAATATCCATAGGCTTTTTTGGCAACGTCTTCGAGTGGCGAGCCAACACCAGCCGCTTTAAGCGCATTTACAAACTCTCCTGAGTTGTATCCTTCCATTGTCGAGGCACGTTTTACTTCAACACCATCAATGTAATAAACAATATCTTCGGTAGAAATAGAAATTCCAAAAACCTTATAGCCAGTTTGAGATTGCGTTTTCAAGGAATCTTTTACACTGAAAAATGTTTTACTTGGATTAATATCAGCAACATAGTAATTGGTTTTCCAGTCATCTAAGTTGTAGTAATAATCATATTCATTATCGGCACGACGTGTTATGACAGGAAAAGTCATTGCATACCGGTTCTCGTATTTCGAAGCCAGCGTAGTGCTAAAAGTTTGAGTAGTCACTAATGTGTTTGCACCTTTTGCATTTAGCGGTTTTATACGAGCTTCAATAAAAATATCGGTATTGTTTGGTAGTTTATCAACTAGTCGAATTTGCGATGCAACATAGCTTGTACTAATTTTATTTACAGGAAGTTGCAGCTCGTCATTTTGGATAACAGGTGAACCCGATGCAATGCTCCACATTTTCGAATTAATTGCAGATTGACCAAATTCATCACCTACAACTATGCTCCAATCGTTTGAGCCTGAGGCAAGTGTCGGCGCAGGAACAGTTATCACAGTTATCATAGGGCTACCTAACTTTGTTATTGAACTGTTATTTTTGTCCGATGCAGTTGTAATTGAATATATAAATGTTGCTGTGGGTTTAACTGAAAATTCGTATTTTGTTGTATTAATTCCGGTTTTTGTTACAGGAGTATTTGTGTGGTCATTGTATGTAAAACTAAACGGAGCAACACCGCCAAAGTTTACCGTAAGCATTGCCGATTGACCAACGTAAATTTTATTTACACCGCTCAACGTTGCCGTAGGAGTTAACACATTAAATACAGCAGATCCTGAAACCGAAATAGTTCCATTGGCATCGGAGCTCGAAGTAAGTGTGTATGTAACATTTGAAGATGGTGTAACTTCGAACGCAAAACTACGATTCGAAATATTATTAATGGTTACGGGTGTTGTTCCATCAGTATACGTTACACTATACGGAGCAACGGCTGTAGGAGGAAAGAAAATGCGAATAGAATCTTTTTCGCCAACATAAATTTCCCGACCACCTTGCATTACAGAAATTGGTTTTTCGTCGTACAAGAACAATTTAGGGCAACTTTGTGGTCCATAGGCGCTCGAACGCATATACAAAGAAATTGTGCCGTTGGCAACAGCGTCAGATGTTATAAAAAAATAAATACTATCGGTTCCATTTATATGTTGATTTATAAAATTGGTAACATCTATTTTTACAAATGTATCTTTGTCCGTTTTCTTTACTAAAATACTTCCAACCTTTGTCCCATCTTTGATGTCCAAGGCCTTAGGATATGTACCAGTAAGTGCAAAGCCATCGCCCGCAGGATTGTCGGTAACCAAATTGAAAAACCGGAGGTAATTTGTAGGCAAGGTAGGTTTTCTTTTCATGGCATATATCGCAAGTGGAAAATCACCGGTTCCATTTAAGAAATAGTCGTCGGAGGTAGATTGATATACCAATAATCCGAGTTCAATTTTTTCGCGAATTGAAGAAATACTTTTCATATCAAATCCTACTAATCCATAACGGAAATAGGAGGATTTTGAGGTAATTCGAATGTTACTGCCAGATGAATTATCAGTAGCTTTAGAGTTCATGTCGAGGTAAGATGAGAAATGCGCTTTCAATGTGTCTTTTGGTATTGATGAAATGGCCATAACAGTAGTAGTTAAGGCTAAAAGCACTGCAAATAATAGTAGTTTTTTCATGATCCAGTATTTTAATTGTTTTTGTATTTTTAATATCCGGGGTTATTTTCTTTGATTGAAGTATTGGCATCAATTTCTGACTGCGGAATTGGCCAAAGATAGTTCTTTAAGTAAAACTTACGATTCGACTCAACGGGGTAAGTTGCATAAACAGCACTTTCGTAGCTCTCAGGGTCGTAACCAAGTGCCTTACCTTCATTTTCATTCATTACCTCTTCGGCTATTCGCCAGCGCCGTATGTCATATAATCGGCTATTTTCAAAAGCAAGTTCTACTCGCCTCTCGCGTCGAAGTATTTCACGTAAATCTTCACGGCTTGGGTTTGCAATTATAATTTCGATATTAGGTAAACCCGCTCGCCTACGTACTTCATCTATCAAAGTTATGGCTTTTCGTTTTTCTGCATCAACGCTGTACAGGCTGTCGTCTTCGATAATCGATTCCGCTTGCATAAGTTTAGCATCAGCAAAACGAAAAACTATAATGTTAAGTGCTGAGCGCTTGCCCGTGTTTGTAACATCTGTCAATACAAGATATTTTCGCACTTTCAGACACGAATTGTAACTTTTTTTGTCGCCAGCTTTTGGAGTATAAATTGTGCCTCCATAGCTATCTCCTGGTCGTGTAAGCGTTACAATCATACGTTTATCTCTATTTGTAAAAAATTTTGCAAAAGTAGTTCGCTCAGGATCCACTTTTAACCCTCTGAGATCGTAAAAATCTTCGGCAAGTGATGTTGTTGGAACATAACCTCCCGTCCAATTTTTAATATATTCGTAAAACGTATAGGACGTGTTAGTGCGGTTGGGGTCAGCATATTGAATATCAAATATAACCTCAGCATTATTTTCTTTCGCAGGGTCAAAAATATCAGCAAAATTTGTCATCAATGAGTACTCATTCAAACCATTTAATACATTAATAGTCTTGTTGGCTTCCTTATAATTGCCTGTAAACAAGAGTATACGCGCTTTGAGAAATAACGCAGCACCTTTTGTTGCTTTTCCTTTTCCATTAATAATGGGTTTCGGTTCTAATTTCTCAATTGCTATATTCAAATCATTTAAAATAAACTTTAGCGTTGAATCAGCCGTTGCACGAGGCAGCGAATAGTCGGTAATATTATCGTAAGGACGATTAATTATTGGTACACCCCCATAATTTAACAATAAATCGGTATAAAAATAAGCACGAAGAAAATGAGCTTCACCCAAAAAACGCGTTTTATTCACCTCAGTTATAATCATTTCCGTACGATTATAAAGATTATCGAGCACCATGTTTGCCCGAACAATTCCTTTGTAGTTGTCTTTCCACTTTTTCTCTACAAAGCTTGTACTAGCATTTAAAGTTCCTCTCGAAAAATCGAGCCATTCCGACCCCGAAGCGGAACTATACACACAATTGTCGGTCATTACTTCGGGATTAAGAATAAAGTTGGCTCCACCATTTAGAACCAAAACCTGATAAACACCATTTAATGCTTTATCAACTTCTGCTGCATTTGTGTAGAAGTTTTCAGGCACAAGACTATCGCTTGGTTTAAGATTCAGAAAATCTTCGCACGCAGTAAAAAATAGGGAAAGAAGAAGGAGGAATACTATATTTTTTTTCATGTCTTTTTTTTATTAGAATACAATATTAAAACCTAATGAATAAATACGAGCTTGAGGATGGAAATCGGAACTAACCACATTGCCCAACTTTTCGGGATCGAAAGATTTGGCACTACTCCATAAAAAAGCATTTTGTACCGAAGCGTATAGTTTTAGCTTTTGAAGCTTTATTTTAGAGATTAATTTTTTATCAAAATCGTAGCTCAGTTCAATATTTTTCAGACGCAAATAGGAAGCATCGGTAATATAATAATCGGACACAATTTTTTGTTTGGTTTTGTCAAGATAAACGCGTTGATATTTATCACTTGGATTTTCGAACGTCCAACGATTAGTTAACCATGTATCAAGTAAAGGTGCGCTATTGTAAAATGGCGAAACCAAATATCCACCGGTATACGTATCAACACCCTGTACACCTTGAAAGAAAAAAGATAGACTAATACTTTTCCAACTTGCCGCCATATTAAACGAATACATTAAATCAGGTATTTGTTTTCCAATAATTGTTCTGTCCTGATCGTTAATTATGCCATCAGGGTTCAAATCTTTGAACTTTATATCGCCCGGACGAGGACCTTCTGACTGCGTTGCAAATCCAGATTTAAGAACATACTGTCTTTGTCCATGTGGAATTGTTGGGTCATTACTGTTTTGCCAATCAAAATCATCCAACTGATAAATACGGTCTACCTCGTAACCAAAGTACGATCCATACGGATTTCCAACTTTCGTAATTATCATATTGTAACCATCGAACATACTGCTCGACACGTCATTGAAAACATAGTCCTGCGATGTGTTTTTTAGTTTCAACAATTCGTTGTTTACGCCTGAGATATTTGCTCCAACGCTGAACCTAAAATCTTTACCAAATTTATCGTTATAACTTGTGCTTATTTCCCAACCTTCATTTCTCATTTCGCCAATGTTCTGATAAGGTAACAAATCGGCACCTACCAGATGAGAAACCTGAACTTTAGCTAAAATGTCGTAGGTGTTCTTTCGGTAGTACTCAACAGTAGCATTCAATTTCGAAAAGAAAGTCATGTCTACACCGACATTAAATTGCGAGGTTTTTTCCCAAGTTGTGCTCTTGTCGGCAAACGAATACAATCGCAGAGCATTATAAACCTGATTTTCGAAGCTATAATTCTGGTCACTCTTCAGCTGATTATATCCGGCATAATTGGTATAAATGTTTTCATTACCCAAAATACCATACGAAGTACGTAATTTTAAATTTGTAACTGATTTTTTTGCAACCTTAAAAAAGGCTTCCTCACTAATACGCCAACCTGCCGAAGCCGAAGGAAACATTCCCCAACGATTGCCTTGTAAAAAGCGGGATGAGCCATCGTACCGAACATTGGCCTCAAAAAGGTAGCGTTCTTTGTAATTGTAATTGATACGACTAAAATACGAGAGTGATCGGCGTTGTGTTTTCGTTCCAAGAGGATTTTGTGGATTTTCGCCAAAATCAAGAATAGGTACGTTGGTTACAAAGCCATTTACTGTTGTGCTAATTCCATTATTCATTTGGTCTTCGAGTGAGAAACCAACTAATAAGTTCAATTTATGATTTACATTAATCGTTTTATCCCACTTACCAATTGCCTGAAAATTCTGAAAAAATGTTTCAATACGTTGTTCGTTTAATTCAGCACGATTCGATGAAATTGTTCCACCTGCTGCTTCATTCAAATCGCTTTGCATCAAAGTAACTGGAATAAAGCGGGTTGAACTGGTGTTAAGCGAATAAAATCCGTAGTTAGCTTCAAAAACTAATCCTTTTATAGGTTCATAAGAAAGCACATAATTGTTATTAACCCTGTTTTTTATGGTATTTTTACCTCCACCCTGATTTTTGTAACCAATGAAATTTGCATAACCACTATACACAATTCCATC
>CAYXQZ010000017.1:24163-32655 GCA_964466415.1 uncultured Paludibacter sp. | reverse complement strand
TTTTGAAATATCTTTTTTCAAATCCGGAAATAATTTCAGAATAGCATTACGGCTAATTTTCCGAATAAGTACATATTCATTTGTTGGCAATTGAATAAAGAAGAGTGGCTTTTCCTTTAAACTTGTCAGCAAATAATAACGACCATTCATAAAATACTCTTCCTCCCCTGTACCTACTATTTTATGTTGGATGTAAAATGACAATTTGCCTTCAATGCCAACTTCTGCAAAAAAGTCTGGAGATTTAATATCAGGTAATGAATTGATTGAAAGCCTTTTGAAATGCACTTTTTCTTTTGGATTGTTTTTTATCCAAAATTCATTTATGGATAATTTGTCCAACTTAACTTTCAAAAAACTAGTAGTATTAAACCAAATTACTTCATCGAGCAGACCATTGTATTTAATTTTTTTATCAACTAACAATTCACCATTGGATAATAAAATATCACTTTTAGTCCATTCCTTATTAAAAAACTGCTCTCCAGCATATTGTACAAACTCATAAAATACCTCTCCAGTAAGTGCCGATGAAAAATCCACATCAGTGCTAGCCGCTTTAATTGAATCGTTGGATTGCGATACAACCGAAATGCATACAAATATAAATGCAATTAAAATTGAGTTTTTCATTTTACACTTCTATTTATATGGTTGTCAACTTTTATACGATATAAATCACTTATGGGTGTTCCATTTTCAGATATTCCTTCAATATTTATTATAAAAGTTCCAGTATTGTCCGAAGTATAGAAATCAAATACATAATTCTGATCTTTTAGAGTTTTTATATCTGGATTCCAATATAATAGCTGCTTAACAAAAGGCACTTTACTATCATTTATGAGGTTCGTATTGACTTTGAAAAAGTGTTTGTTAACTTCGAAATTGGAGTTTTTAAAACGACAAGAGTAACTAGCCGGAGCAGTTGATAAAATTTCATTGGTATAAGTTGAAATGGCCATCACGCCCGGAAAACTAATGTCACCAATAACTCGTTCAACATTCTGAAGTTCAATTTTCTTAATTTTATCGGAGCTAAGATTCATAATTTTATTAATGTCATCCACAAAAACGCCATCTAAGAATATGGCAGGATCAGTATTTTGAACCTTATAGGCCGAAGCACCTAGTATCTGCAACTTATACTTCGAATCAACTTTTAAAATTCTAACCTGCGGTAAAAGTTCAACCGAAATCTCACTAAAATTATTTAAACTTACAAAATCCTTCGGATAAATAGTGATTGCTTTATTGTAATATACTTTAGGAGGATAAAGACCAGTCTTAGTTTTATTAGCCAAATTTATAGTATCATTTGCCATTCGATAGGATTTGTTTATTTGAAATATATTTTGGCATTTTGTGAGATACTCTTTTTGCTCCAACGTAGTTGACGAATCAGAAACAACTGAAGATGAAGTCTTTATAAAATCATCATCTACAACTAGCTTATATTGTTCATTTATCTCCTTGAGAGTTAAAAACAATTCTTTTTCGTTGTAATAATCTCCAATAGCAAAAAAGAATTGCCCTTCGGAATTTGTTGTTGCATATTGTAAATTTGCAATTGTATCTGGGCAAGACAGAAGTACAATTTTATTTGCTATGCCTTGTAACGTTTTAGTATCCAGCACCGTACCAGCCAAAATCTTTCCAGACTTTTCGGTAAGGTGTTTTTTAGTCGGTTTATAATTAGGCACTAAATTGTTTTGAGTAACTACATCATGTATCGACGAGTAATTCTGATTCAATGGCGAATCTTCAAAAACAGAAACAGATAAATGCTCTACTGATCCTGAGTTTTTCAATTCAACGGTCACTTTTTCTCGTAACCCTACAAGTGCTGAAGTTGTTGCAATAATATGTTCACGTTCAATAGGATTATTTTGAACCTTTATTGTAGTTTTTAATGTTTTAAAAGTTAAGTTTTTATCAAATCTATTCACCACAACAATATCTTTTTGAAAGACACAACTTGAACCAAAATTTTTCATTACGTTCGTAAAAGCACTAATTTTGTACATGCCTGAAGTTAATGAGTCAGGTAAATCAAAACTCCCCATTGACATACCATCAATAAGTTTTGTTTTAATTTTTGCATGAAAAATTAAACTATCTGAAGTGAGCTGAATATAAGCAATGTTACTCTGATTCGAAAGTTTTTTGGATTTTGCATCCATCACATACAACTTATAATTAAGAGGCTCGCCTGCTATGTAAGTGGATTTATCAATATGTAGAAATGCTGTTTCGGGCGCAACAGCCTGCGCAAATAAACAGCTATTTACAAAAATATTAACAAGTATCGCCAGTAAAATTATCGATGTTTTTATTGTTCTCATTTTTAATTACTTAAATTAATTATGAAACCACCAATACGGCATTGTTCTATCATAATCGGGATTATTTTCGGGTTCAGGTACATTTTTATTATCCCAAACTTTATATTTTACCAAACCAAAAAGTGGAACTTCTTCGAACGGAACTTGTTCGAGCCAAATAAAATCTTTGAATTGATCTTTTTTTACCAAATAGGCTCTTTTTACTACCGACGAAGCTTCGAATAAACCAAGCACTTTTTTCTCAGGGTGGTTTATACATTTCATATTTCCAAGTAGTTGCGAAGCAATTGGATCAAATATTTTTCCTGTTATCTCCAATTGTGCATTGGCCGATTTGTAAAACCTATACGATTCACGATTCATTGTATAATGACTTATACGAAGATAAAAATATGAATTTAGGAGTGAATCGGCACCTAAACCATACGATGACATTTTGATTGGCACAAAACCAAGCGAATAATTGCTTATGAAAGGCGTAGAAGTCAAGGATTTATCTGAAGTTAAATTATCATTCCCATTCACCGAAAAATTTTGCCAATAGTTATTCTCCCAATGCCAGTTAGTGGTATCTTTAATAAAGGTTGGGTATGAAAGTTGAATTGTCATGATCGGGTCGAATCGACACAATGGCAAAGTATCAACCCCATTCACCGACTTAAATAATTCAACCAATAAATCGGCTCCAGTGGCAACTTTTAATTGCTTTTTGGGATTTAAGTACTCCCGACTTGTAAACACTGGACGAATATTATCATACTGTTGTGGCGGCATTAGCTTCTGATAATTAGACTCGTAAATATCACCATCTTTTGTTTCGATATGTAATTTATACGAATTCCCAACTATACCAGTAAATGCAGTGGGTAAAACGTATTTTCCATACCCCATTTCATCTAATGTGAATTCGTTACTATGATTATCAAAGACGCTTATCTTTGCGCCGGCAACAAACTTAACAATCCACAGCGAATCATAATTAAATGCCAAAGCTTCAGTAAGTTTTACTGTAAATGGGCCTTTTCCATCTGATATTAAACCTTCCACTACCAACACTTTTGTGCTGGTATCAATTTTTGGTTCGTATATTTCAGAGCATTGAATAAAGCCAATTATTAGCAGTATCAATAAACTTATATTTTTAATAATAGTCATTTTTAATAAGAATTTTAAAAGCTAAAGTTATACGTAATTGTTGGAATAGGATACCTTATTATATACATACTATACAAATTAAAAAATTTGTAATACTTTGATTCTAAAGGAGGTAATGACTTGTAATAAACTGAATAAGCATTTTTTTGACCATACACATTTAGAATAGATAGTGTCCAACTGCCTTTCCACTTCCGTTTTAAACGCAAAGATTCATCGAGCGTTATTGCCAAATCAAGTCGATGATAATCAGGAAGTCGATATTTATTTCGGTCCGAAAAATAAACATATTGATTGCCATCAACATAAAACTTCAGCTCTGGTAAAGTTATTGGCTTGCCTGTATTGTAATTAAATGTACCCGAAAGCCACCATCTACGTGTTAAGTGGTAAACTCCTGTAAATACCAAATTGTGAGGTCTATCAAACGAAGATGGGAAATAATTGTTTCGGTTTATTTGATCAATTTCAAACGGGCTTGATGTACGTCGCATAGAGCGAGAGTAAGTATAACTTGCCCAACCAGTAAGAGCTCCCGTATTTTTTTTGACATAAAGTTCAATGCCATAATTATAGCCCGAAGCTTTTAATAAATCGGTTTCCAATGAGTTATTCATCAGTATGGTAGCGCCATCACGGTATTCAACTATATTATCGAGTTTTTTATAATATAGTTCAACAGATGCTTCAATAGCATTTTTATTGAAATTACGGAAATATCCAAGCGTAAACTGATTGCTAATTAATGGTTCAATATCAGGGCTACAAAGCTTATAAATATCGGTTGGTGACATGACTGCCGTATTCGAAATTAAATTTATAAACTGACTTATTTTATTGTACGAAAATTTTAAAGAACTTGCGTCGTTTAAGGCATATCGGAGCGAAACACGTGGTTCAATAATTGAATGCCATTTTATAAGCTCATTGTTTTTGTAAAAAATTGTATCAGTTATATTCTCTGGCGTATTTGGTGAGTTTAGGTTGAAAACGAATGTTCTGTTAGGACCCAAATATGCATAATTATTAAACCGCACACCAAGTTCGGCACTTAACTTTGGCGATATAGTTATATTGTCGCTTATATAGGCAGCCATTTCCAAGGCTTTTTCAGTTTGCATTGCATTCTCCTTTACTTCGGAAAGCAAACCAAGCGCCGACTGTGTACCTGGCTGTAATTGGTATAAAATGGACGCTGCCCCTATATCAATTGAGTGATTTTTGGAAGGAGTCCAGTTGAAATTTAAACGTGCATTATTGTACAGTATTGCCGATTTTATTATAAATGCTTCTTTTGGTTTTAATGCATCTGACTCACTTAAATCATTGCGATAGCGACTATTACCTGCAATAAACGAAAGATTTAGTTTTTCGTTAAAATTATGAAGATAGCGGAGCGAAAATAGTCTGTTATCGTAGTGATATGGTGAAGTTTTTGTAAACCGAAACGTATCATCGCTGATATACCCAAAAAGCGTAAGATTATCGTTTTCGCTTAGTTTAGAAGTAAGTAAAAAGTTCAGATCGTAAAAACTAGCAGCACTTTTTTTAAGGCTTGCATCAGGCATAGCGTGTAAAACCCAATTAGAATACGAACTCCTTCCACCAATCTGCAGATTCACTTTTTTATTAAAAAGAGGAGTTTCTAAATTCAGGCGGGTATTGAGTAGACCTATGCCACCTTTTATGGTCAATCGGTCAGGATTATTGCCTAAACGAATGTCCAAAACTGACGAAGCGCGTTCGCCAAGTTTTGCGGGAATGCCTGCTTTTAAAAATGTAACATTATTCACAGCATCTGGATTCAAAACGGAGCTTAAACCAAACAAATGCGAAGAATTAAATAAAGGGACATTCTCAATTAAAATCAAATTTTGATCGGCACTACCACCTCTTACAAAAAAACCTGTGCCAAACTCGCCAGTAGTTTGAACTCCAGGAAGTAAATTCATGCTTTTCAAAATATCTTTTTCGCCCATAAAAGTAGGGAGTTCCTTAATGGCTTTAGCATTTAACTTAATGGTACTCATTTGGGTACGTATCACATTCAAATTGGCCGCCTTATCAGTAACTTCCAAATCTTTTAATAAAATGGATTTTTCGGATATTTCAAAATCTATAATACCATTTCCTTTTACTTGAATTTTTCGTTCAAAATCTTCGAATCCAACATTGGATATTTTTAAGTCATATTCGCCAGGAGGCATTGTAAATGAATAGTTTCCGGCAACATCGGTTAAAAGGCTCAAATTAACCTTATTGACAAATAAACTAGCGCCATTAATAGGTTTTCCTGTTTTTACATCCAAAATTTTACCATAAATAGTGGCTTTAGGGTTATTTCCTAAATCAGATTCATCACCTATAACTAAGGTATTTCTACTTTTAGCTCTAATGGAATAGTTACGAATTTCGGCTGGAACAAAAACAAAATGCGTAGAATTTACCTCAATGCAGTTGAGGCCAGTAATGCGGTTAATTATCTCCAAGCAGTTATCGAGCGATAACTCTGCAATTGAACTTCTGAACTGTTTGTCTTCAAACCATACGGGTTTGTAAAACAATTTAATATTATGAATATGTTCTATCTTTTTGGCCAAAGAATCAATCGTCACTAACTCAGTTTTTGCTTTGTTTATATCCTGACTAACTGAACTATAACATAGTGAAATTGAAAGTGCGACAAACAAAAAAACACTTATAACTCTATTTTTCAAACAAAAAATATTTATGATTATACCTTATACAACAATTGCTATAATATTGCAAAAACTAACTTATGATAGTTCATTGAAATTAACAATTTACAAATTTAACAGAAATTACGCTGTAAAAATAATTTTCAATCGAAAATTAATATATTTTGCATATTAATACGAATCATCGCATTTCAAAATAAAAGCTCATTAACATCAGAAAAATTTAAATTTTAATGCTACATTTTGTATCTTTGCGGCAACTTATCAAAATTTGAAACTAAAAAATCGTAAACAATATATGAAACCAACACTCACACAGCTTATTTCAGCTGGCAAAACATTAGTATCTGACGGAGCTTGGGGAACTTTTTTACAAGCTAAAGGTTTAAAACCAGGCGAATGTCCCGAATTGTGGAATATCGAAAATCCCGAAGCTGTGCTCGATATTGCCCGTGGATACATTGCTGTAGGAGCCGACACCATAGAAACGAACAGTTTTGGTGGAAATTATTTCAAATTGAAAAATTTCGGACTTGAAGGTCGGGTTTATGAGATTAACAAACGCGCAGCCGAATTATCGCGCGAAGCTGCCGGAACAGATAAATACGTACTCGGTTCCATAGGACCAACAGGTAAAATTCTGATGATGGGCGATGTAACCGAAGAAGAACTTTACGATGCTTTTAAAGAGCAAGCTGTTGCATTGTACGATGGTGGTGCCGATGCATTGGTAATTGAAACCATGACCGCTATTGACGAAGCCGAAATTGCAGTACGAGCAGCTCGTGAGAACACGCCTTGCGAGGTTCTTTGCACTATGACTTTCGACTACCTGACAACTGGCGAATATCGCACCATGATGGGCGTTTCACCTGCCGAAATGGTTACAGCACTTACCGCCGCCGGTGCACATATTGTAGGTGCAAACTGTAGCAATGGTATCGAAGGAATGATTCGGATTACAGAAGAAATTAGGTTGGAAAATCAGGAAATTCCAATTTTAATACATGCCAATGCCGGAATGCCCGAATTACATGACAACTGTACAATTTTCCCTGAATCGCCCGAAATGATGGCCGGATTTGCTCAAAAATTAGCTCAGGCTGGCGCAAATATTATTGGGGGTTGCTGCGGTACAACTCCTGCGCATATTCATAAATTAGTGGAAGTGCTGAAAAAGTGATCAACTAGAAGTTTATAAAAAAACGGACTTACCTCAAATCGAGGCAAGTTCGTTTTAATGTTTCTACAATTGTATAATATATATTTTCATTTTCTAATTTTTCTTTCTTCCCAAATTTTTGGATTTCTACTGGTGTGAAAAATGGCAAAAATGACAATTGTTTTTTGACTAGAGTCTATCATATAATGAACCATGAAAGGGAATTTTTTGACAATCATGCAACGAACATCCTTATAGCGGTTTGAATATACAAACGGTGCTTTTTTAAGAGCGTTTATTTGGGATGTAATTTGCTTAAAAAAACGTGCACCTATACCCTGTGCTTACTTATTATACCATTCTATAATTTCTTGTATATCAAGTAAAGCTTCTTGATCAATCTTAACCTTATACAGCACTTAAATCAATGTTTAATTGTTTTAACGGCCATATCCCAATCCAACAATCTTTCCGGATTTTCTTTGCTTTTTTGCATTCTTCCCAAAACTAATTCTTGTTGTTCAATTGGAATTTCTATATTTTCCGACCATAAACTTTCATTCAATTTCAGTTTTTCAGAAGGTGAAAGCTTTTTCACAATATCAACTAATTGCTGAAAATTCAAATCTATATTCAACTGTACTGTGTTCATAATGTAGATAAATAATTTTGTGTACTGCAAAGTTCGTAAAAATTACTGAATATCCAACAATTAGGTAAGTATTTTTGTTTAAAACCAAAAACGGACTCACCTCATTTCGAGACAAGTCCGTTTATTTAAGAATAATAAATCAAACTATTGGTTTTACTATTTCAATCCTCATTCCCAACGCTGAGATAAGTCGATAGAAAGCTCCGACACTTGGCGAAATAGCTCCATTTTCGATACGTGAGATATATGATTTGGTAGTCCCTGTACGGTGGGCTAATTCCGATTGTGTTATTTTAGCATCTTTGCGTGCTTGATGCAAAACCAAACCTGAATAGAAATCGTATGCACTTTGCTCAAAAAGGGTTCGTTCAGGCGTTCCATCCAAACCATATTTCTTATCAAGAACTTCGCTATAGTTATTTATTTTGTTGTTTGTATTCATAATATTCGTTTTTTATTTTGATTGCTTTTTCAATTTC
>CAYXQZ010000017.1:0-24063 GCA_964466415.1 uncultured Paludibacter sp. | reverse complement strand
TTTGTTGTTTGTATTCATAATATTCGTTTTTTATTTTGATTGCTTTTTCAATTTCGTTGGATGGTGTTTTCTGTGATTTCTTTTGGAATCCATTAAATAGAACTACAATTTTATCGTCATCAAAAACAAAGAAAATCCTGTAGATGTTCGAGTTATATTCAATCCGTAATTCATACAAACTTTCACGGATAAATTTGATAAACTTTACAGGTATTCGATCTTGAGTTCTGAGTAAAGTTAACAAATAATCAACTTTTTGTTGTTCTTTATCCGATAACCCCTCGATGAAATCTTCAAAATATCCTCCAAAAGTTATAATTGTTCGTTTCATGGTACAAAGATATAATAAGTTTAATGATATTGAAACATTTTGAAGAAATATTTCGCAAAAAAAACGGACTCACCTCATAATCGAGGCAAGTCCGTTTTCTTTTTCTTATTCCCCCTTCAGGGGGTTAGGGGGCAGTTCTATTCTTCCAACAAAATATCCAAAATAGTGCAAGCTGCTTTGGTAACAGGAGAACCAGGGCCAAAGATGGCTGCAACACCGGCTTTGTAAAGATAATCGTAATCTTGCGCTGGGATAACTCCACCCGCAATTACAATAATATCCTCACGACCTAGTTTTTTCAATTCTTCCATAACCTGTGGAATCAAGGTTTTGTGACCAGCGGCCAATGACGAAACGCCCAACACATGAACATCGTTTTCTACCGCTTGTTTAGCTGCTTCCGCTGGAGTCTGGAACAATGGTCCCATGTCCACATCGAAACCGCAGTCGGCATAACCGGTTGCTACTACTTTCGCACCACGGTCGTGACCATCCTGACCCATTTTTGCAATCATAATGCGGGGACGACGACCTTCTTTCTGGGCAAATTTCTCGGTCAGCTCGCAAGCACGTTGGAAATTCGCATCGTTTTTAGTTTCGGATGAATACACGCCTGAAATTGTTCTAATGGTTGCTTTATAACGACCTGCAACTGCTTCGCAGGCATCTGATATTTCGCCCAATGAAGCACGCACGCGGGCAGCTTCAACGGCTAATTCCAATAAATTACCGTTTCCGGTTTTAGCACATTCGGTAATGGCAGCCAAAGCAGCTTGAACAGCAGCTTCGTCGCGATTAGCACGTAATTGTTTCAAACGCTCGATTTGTTGAATACGAACTGCTGTGTTGTCCACTTCCAAAATATCGATTGGGTCTTCTTTTTCTAAACGATATTGGTTTACACCTACAATAATCTGATTTCCTGAGTCGATACGAGCTTGTGTGCGTGCAGAAGCTTCTTCGATACGCATTTTTGGCACACCGGTTTCGATAGCTGCAGCCATACCACCCAGTTTTTCTACTTCTTCGATCAACGCCCATGCTTTTTCAGCTAGTTCGTTAGTCAACGATTCAACGTAGTAGGAACCTGCCCATGGGTCAACCTCACGGCAAATATCAGTTTCCTGTTGGATATAGATTTGTGTGTTACGGGCAATACGAGCCGAGAAATCGGTTGGCAACGCGATAGCTTCGTCCAATGCATTTGTGTGAAGCGATTGTGTGTGACCCAATGCCGCAGCCATTGCTTCGATACAAGTACGACCCACATTGTTGAATGGATCTTGCTCTGTAAGCGACCAACCTGAAGTTTGCGAGTGTGTACGTAACGCCAACGATTTTGGGTTTTTTGGGTTGAATTGTTTTACGATTTTTGCCCACAACATACGTGCAGCACGCATTTTGGCAATTTCCATAAAGTGATTCATACCAATTGCCCAGAAGAATGACAAACGTGGAGCGAACGAGTCGATATCCATACCTGCATTTACTCCGGCACGAAGGTACTCAAGTCCATCAGCCAAGGTATAAGCTAATTCAATATCGGCAGTTGCACCAGCTTCCTGCATGTGGTAGCCCGAGATAGAGATAGAGTTGAACTTAGGCATTTTTTGAGAAGTAAACTCAAAAATGTCAGCAATAATCTTCATTGAGAATTTTGGTGGGTAAATATAAGTGTTACGCACCATAAATTCTTTCAAAATATCGTTTTGGATAGTTCCAGCCATTTCTTCCAGTTTAGCACCTTGTTCCAAACCTGCATTGATGTAAAATGCAAGAATAGGAAGTACAGCACCGTTCATGGTCATAGAAACTGACATTTTATTCAATGGAATACCATCGAACAACACTTTCATGTCTTCAACTGAACAGATCGATACACCCGCTTTACCAACGTCGCCCACCACACGTTCGTGATCGGCATCGTAGCCGCGGTGTGTAGCTAAGTCGAACGCTACCGAAAGGCCTTTTTGACCTGCAGCAAGGTTACGACGATAGAATGCATTTGATTCTTCGGCAGTAGAGAATCCGGCGTATTGACGAATAGTCCAAGGCTGCATGGCGTACATAACGCTATAAGGTCCACGTAAATAAGGAGGAAGTCCGGCAGCATAATTCAAATGCTCCATGCCGGCAATGTCTTCTTTTGTATAAAATGGCTTCACCGGAATAAGCTCAGGAGTCAACCATGTACTTTCAACTTTAGGAGCTGTGCCTATGTTTGAAATTTCTTTGATATTTATATCTTTAAAATTTGGTTTCATTTTTTTTAGACTTTTAGAATCAAGAACCTAGATGCAAGACAGAACTGTCAATTATAAAGATTCAAAATTCGATTTTTACTAAATATTTTTTAGGAGGTTGTCGCAAATTGCGATAAGCTCTGATTATGGAATTTATTCTTTTTTTACATCGAATCCAATTGGATTTCGGGGCTTGTTTAGTTCTTTGTTTTTAGCCGATAAATCTGCAATAGCCATGTAAATATCTTCAAATTGGTTGTCATAATCTTCGTGTTCTTTACCAAGACTTTCAACATCATAAAAAAGCGCATTTACCTGTTTCTTAAGCTTTTCTATCTCTTGTACAGTATTCGAATGAAGAAGTGCAAACTGCCTGATTGCAACAAACGCTCGCATGATATTTATATTAACTTGTATTGCAATTGGAGACCGTAAAATACCCGATAACATGGCAACACCTTCTTGAGTAAATACATACGGAGTTGCGGGACTAAACTTAGCATTTTCGGGTAGGTTATCGCAAATTGCGATAAGCTCTGTCCATTCTGCTTTTGTCAGTTGAAACATAAAATCACCTGGAAATCTTTCAATATTTCTTTTGACCTGTTCTTTTAGACGGAAATTTTTCACGTCATACAACTCTGCCAAATCAAAATCGAACATTACTCGAAAACCGCGTATCTCGTAGATTTTATTTTGTATTAGCTGTAATTCCATATTCTTTACTTTGAGCTTATCACAAATTGTGATAAGCTTAATTGATGCCTAGTTTTTGGTTAAACCCTTTCAATGTATCAAGCACATTCGATTTTACATTTACAAAATGTTCGATACCTAATGCTTTCAGTTCATCGGTGTTAGCAGGAGCTCCGGCAACAACTAGAATCGCTTTCCCTTTTGAAGCTTCGTAAGCTGCAGGGGCAAATTCTACATACTCATCATCGCTTGAGCAAAGAACAATAATATCAGCATTTGCTTCGAGAGCAGCATTTACACCTTCTTCAATAGTTTTGAAACCAAGATTATCAACTACATCGTAACCAGCACAAGCAAAGAAATTACATGAGAACTGTGCACGCGCCAAACGCATATTTAAGTTACCAATTGTCAACATAAATGCTTTTGGACGTTTCGCAGCAGCTTCGGTAGCAAAACGTAATGCTTCGAATTCGGAAGAAAGACGTTGGATATTCAATTGTTCAACTCTATCATGACCGCAATTGCAATCAATTTGTTGAGCAACTGTTTCAACTTTCGCTTTTCCAATTTCATTGAAATTAGGGAACTGATTGGTCCCTAAAAGCACTTCACGGCGGCTAGAAGCATTTTTCATACGTGTTACTGCCGTATTGTTGATAGCAGTTTGAACAGTACCTGCTTTTACAGCGGCCAAAAAACCTCCTTCATCTTCAACCGACAAGAAAAGTTTCCATGCCTGAGCAGCTAACTCGTTGGTGAGCGTTTCAATATAATACGAACCAGCAGCAGGGTCGGCTACTTTGTCGAAATGCGATTCTTCTTTCAATAATAATTGTTGATTGCGAGCAATACGTTCCGAAAACTCGTCGGCGTTTTTGTATGAACTATCGTAAGGGATAACTGTAAGTGAATTTACTCCGCCTAATGTAGCACTCATAGCTTCTGTTTGTGTACGAAGCATATTTACATTAGCATCAAAAATTGTTTTGTTAAATGTCGATGTTTCGGCATGAATGTACATTTTTGCAGCACATTTGCAAATACCATCTACGGTATGTGAACAAGTATCTTTCAAGCATTTAGGCTGATAGGCATCAACCACATTTGCCCAAAGAAGTTTGGCAGCACGAAATTTGGCAATTTCCATAAAATAATTACCACCTACGCCAAAATTGAATTTTATTTTTTTAGCAACTATCGATGGTTCAACTCCTGCTTCAATCATCATCGAAAGGTACTGATTGCCCCAAGCCAAGGCGTAACCTAACTCCTGTGCATCGAAAGCGCCAGCATTGCTTAAATCCACAGCATCAACGTTTAACACACGGAAATGCGGCAATTCCTTCACAGCCATAACAGCATATTTGCATGCCATTGTAATCTCCTGAACAGTAAGGTCTTTGCCCGAAGTAAGCATGCGGTGAATTGGGTCAACATGAATTGAACCTTTAAGAGTTTTCAAATCGTAATTCTTCGATTTAAAAAAGTCTGTCAGAATAAGACCCAATTCGGCTGATTTGCTGGCACAAACAATAAAGTTAAGCTCTACTGCTGTGGCTTCAATGTGTTGCAACAAATCGGCAATTGCTTGGTCGGTTACATGTTCTTTGTTTAAAATAAAACCAAGTGAAGTACAACCCTTGCATAGTACATCCAACGCTTTTGCATTGGCTTGTTTCACGTCTTCAACCACAATGTCCTGACGTACAAGCCATTCGTTGTTTTGTTTTGTGCCACGAACGAAAGGAAATTTTCCAGGAACAACATCCGTTGTTTTCAGGTTTTCAATATCTTCGGCCCGATAAAAAGGCTTTACAGCAAAGCCTTCGTTTGTTTTCCAAACGAGCTTTTTGTCAAAATCGGCTCCTTTCAGATCAGCAGTAATTTTGTCCATCCATTGCTGTGCGCTAACAGATGGAAAATCCGCCAATAAATTTAATTTTTTTTCTACCATAATATATATTGATTTTCGAAATTTTCTAAGCGACTGCAAAAGTACTACTTAAAGTTTATTTTAATATCAATTTTTGGAAGAAAAATGGTATAATTATGGAAATTTTTCTTTATTAAGTGGTAAATAAAACTAAACTGTGCGGAATATATAATTGGATGCGCCATTATTCAATTCTTTTGGCCTTTAAAATCCGCACATTCTCCAATGGTCTGTCGAGTTCTCCAGTTTTTACTCGCGAAATATTAGTAACAATTTCCAAGCCTTCAATCACTTCGCCAAACACAGTATAATTACCATCAAGGTGTGGTGTACCTCCTATTGTGGTATAATCATTTCGTTGTTCACTGGTGAATTTCATGGAGCGCTTCTGTTCCAAAGCATTCAGCTCTGCATTGGTAAAAACTTTTCCTTTTACAATATAAAACTGACATCCCGAAGATGCTTTCGCAGGATTTGTGTCGTCGCCTTCTCTGGCAGCTGCTAAAGCCCCTTTTTTGTGATAATACTTAGGGTAAACAAACTCAGCAGGTATTGAATAGCCTACATCGCCCGAACCCAAACTAGCTTTCAGATTGGCATTTTTAGAATCTGGATCGCCGGCCTGAATCATAAAATCGGCTATAACTCGATGAAATAATACACCTTCGTAAAAACCTGCTTCAACCAATTTTACAAAATTATCGCGATGTTTGGGCGTTTCGGCATACAGTCTTACTTTAATTGTGCCTTCGGTAGTTTTGAATTTAATAACAGGTTCTAGATCATTTTTTTTGGCACAAGAGCTTGTAACCAAAACACTTGCTAAAAGCAACATGCAAAGTTTTTTCATTTTCTTGAAGTTTAAAAATCGTTTAATAAATAGGCTTTTATATTGTTTGTATTGCAAAGATACGTAATATTTTTTCTGTAACTAAAAAATCAAATAACTTGAGACAAAAATCAAATGCAAGTGATATGTAAAATAATTTCTATATTTGCAAACAATCTAAAAACGCTATTTGTATGTACGAATCGCTTCTACAACTGGATACGGTAAAAATTAATTTTTCGGCATCAGGGATGCATATTATTAATATTATACTTGGTTTTATAATGTTTGGAGTAGCCTTAGATATAAAACCGTCGGTATTTATCGATTTAATAAAAAAACCTAAATCAGTAATTATTGGTTTAATCTCGCAAGTAGTGGCTTTGCCTTTAATGACATTTATTCTTGTAATGCTATTAGGCAATTTAATTACACCTACTGTAGCCATGGGAATGATACTTGTGGCAGCATGCCCTGGTGGCAATATATCAAACTTCATATCATCGCTTTCAAAAGCAAATACCGAATTATCCGTTGGACTCACAGCTACCACCACCTTATTTGCCACTATAAGTACTCCGTTTAACTTTGCCTTTTGGGGAGGTTTATACACTAATTATATCAACAAGTATTCAACGCATGTGTTGCAACCATTGGTTATTGACAATGCGCAAATGTTCGAAACAGTTTTTATCCTACTCGGCATACCACTAATTTTTGGTGTTTTATTTTCAAAGTTTTTTCCAAAAATCACAAAAAAACTTTTTAGACCAATTCAAATTTTATCTATAGTGTTTTTTATAGTCATGATAATTCTAGCATTTGCCAACAACTTTAGTTTATTTTTAAAACACATCTATTTGATATTTTTCATAGTATTAATTCACAATGGATTAGCACTTTTTACTGGTTTTGGATTATCGAGCATTTTCAAATTACCAACTAAAGATATCCGCACAATTACGATCGAAACAGGTATACAAAATTCAGGACTTGGGCTTGTTTTGCTTTTTAATCCAAAGATTTTTGCTCCCGACCTTGCAATTGGAGGCATGTTATTTATTACTGCGTGGTGGGGTATTTGGCATATAATTTCGGGACTCAGCCTAGCATTTTACTGGAAAAACAAACAAATTAAAACTCAAAGCATCTAAATCATATTAAAAAATGCTTCAAAACGAAACGATATTATTAAGAGCCGTAGAGCCCGAAGATTTGGAAGTGCTCTATAAATGGGAAAATGACACTTCCATTTGGGATGTTGGAAATACGCGCCAACCTTATTCGATGTATATGTTAAAACAATATATTGAACAGGTGGATAAGAACATTTATGAAGCTGGTCAACTCCGTTTGATGATAGTGGATAAAATAACAGAAACTGCACTAGGAACAGTTGACTTGTTTGATTTAGATATGCATCATAGCAGAATAGCCTTGGGTTTATATATCGAAAGTAGCAATCAAGGTAAAGGTTACGCCACTCAGACTTTACATTTAATTGAAAATTATGTATTTAATTTTCTTCAAATAAATCAACTTTATTGTCAAATATCTACATCCAATATTGCCAGCAAACTCATGTTCGAAAAAGAAAAATACGAAACAAATGGCATTTTAAAAAATTGGATAAAAACACCAAATGGCTACGAAGACATTATTGTATTTCAACGATTTAGAATAACATGAGTTAGGAGTTATGAGTTTTGAATTATGAATTAATTAAAATAAAAACCGACTGTAATATTTGCTGAATAATTAATAATAATGTCAACCATAAGTGTCGAAAAAAAAAATTAACATCAACAAAACGATTTTTTTTAGTAAATAATTTTTTTTGCTTTAGAAAAAACCTTATTTTTGCACTGCTAATTAGTACTAACAAAAATTTAAACAAAAATGGCTTACGTAATTTCAGAAGATTGTATTGCTTGCGGATCTTGTATCAGCGAATGTCCGGTTGACGCAATTGCAGAAGGTGATATCTATGTTATCGACGCAGATGTTTGCACCGACTGTGGTACTTGCGCTGATGTTTGTCCTTCAGAAGCAATCAGTCCGGCTTAATTAAGATTAAACCTAGAAGTTTTTCAAAGGCTGCATGAAATCAAATCATGCAGCCTTTTTTGTTAGCCAAAACCATTTTACTTAATCTCGAACAAATTTTACATAGCCCAAAATGTAAAACACTGAACAAATGCAGACATAAAAACTACTACTTTTCCACAATATTTCAAGTATTGAAATTTATGTTATATGTTAAACTTTCGATGCCAATAATTAAATTACGTATAATTATCATTCCAAATTAGGCATTTAACAATATGATTATTAAAATGATTACTCCCAGAAACACCTTATATAATTGATTTCATAGATTGAACGTGCCCAATTTGTAGCAATTTATACAATTCGAATCAAATATTTAAAGAAAATGAGTATAAATATCACAAGTTGAAAGACTAAATTTTAATCAGATAAAAACACACATAACGCTATTTATCAGACATTTAAATGCGTATTAACGCACTGAAAATAAACCAAATCACGTTAAAAGGAACATAAACACTTATCGATAATACAAATTGAAGGAGCAAATCGGCTTATAGTTAAAATGCAAGATTTCTAAAAAATATCAATTTGTCCAACTACAAAATACTAAACTACTACAAGCTTTTATAGAGAGTATTACAACTTATTCAACGAATAAAAAACCATTTTAAACGGTATTTTTACAGTATCAATTTTATCAAAAATTCAACTTAGCAGAAGTAGAGTATTGGTGAAAGTAAAAAACCACATAAAATGAGAACCGTCGGAACATATATATTTATTTTTTTATTCACCTTGCTGGTGACTGAAAAAATGAATGCACAAAACATAAATATTTTGTGGTTCGATGCTACAGTTACATACACACCAAAATCTGGCGTTTCGGTCATTATTAACCCAACCGACACCTTTGCAATAAATAATGTTTTCACACTCGAGTTGTCGGATGCTAATGGTTTATGGACAAATCCTCAGCAAATTAAAACAGCAAATGAGTTTTACACTCCTGTGATTAATGCCGAATTACCAGCTTCGCTACTCGATGGCAGGTATAAAATGCGTATTAGATCGTCGAGCCCCGAATGGATTGAAGAAACACCATCGTTTAATGTAAAATCAGGGATTGCGCCACTTACTCCAAGAATAAATTCCATATTACCAAATAATTCGGTTTATTTCAATTGTTTGAATAATGCTGCGCCATCATTTGGCTCGCTTAGTCAGGACGAAAAATCGAAAACGAGCTCATTAACTTTGTCGCAACGCACGTTAAGTATTGTAGGCTATGTTGAAAGTGACACTTACACTGCAACCTTAGTGGACATTAACAACAACAATCAAATACCATTAACGCTTACTTCAGGAACATTCGAATTGCCTGATAACCTGCCAATAGGAACTTATGTAATACAATTATTGCATAGCTCATTAGGTGTAACTAGCATTCAAAGCAGTATTTTCCTTTTTCATGGCAATGGAACAAGTTTAGGAAATTCGAGTAGCGAAGAAATATGTATGGGCAATCAGGTTGATTTTAAAATTGACAACACTACAGCCTCTATTGGACGCAATTACAAGGGTACAAAATACAAAATTAATTTTGGCGATGCTACTCCTACTATTGAATTTACACAGACTCAATTAATGAACGACCCAACAATTGAACACGTTTTTGGCAAACCATCGTGCTCCGAATTAGGTAGTTCGTTTATTGTGAAATTACAACAATACAACAAAGGTATTTTAAACTCCTGCGATGTGTATGTAAAAAATGGAAATGGAGTTACCAAAGCTGTTAATGTAAGTTCACCACCGCTTGCCGACTTTAAAGCACCTGCCAAAAGCTGTATCAATAAATCAATATTTTTCGAAAACATTACTATTCCAGGCTACTACGGAACATCGGGTTGCAAAGAAGCTTCGTACTTTTATTGGTATTACAAAAAACCGGGAACTAAAACTTTTGTTCCAGTTACTGATTTAAAATGGATTGACACCAAAAACAATTTGACTATACCTGCCTCGGCAATAACAGTTGCTGGATGTTGGGAAGTGCGCATTGAGGCTCAAAATCAAGACTTGTGTCAAGCAGTTTCCATAAACGAAAAAAGTGTAATGGTGGAACCAATTTCGGTAGTTTCATTTATAGCATCGGCCGATTCAATATGCACCGACAATACAGTAAGCTTCAAAAATACGTCGAATGCACTAAACCAATCATGCAGTGCACCCGTATTTTCGTGGATAGTAGAACCAGTTAATGGCGCAGATATTAATGGATATTCATTTATCACTAACCTAAACGACGCTGTAATTAAGTTCACAAAACCAGGACAATACGCAGTAAAATTAAAAGTAGTAAATGCTTGTGGAACAGTTATTTCAGACCCTAAAAATATTTTTGTAGCAGGAGGAGCATCTGTATCCATTCCCACAGATAGTTTGGCTGTTTGTATTCCAAAAAATGGCGTTTACACAGTTGATTTTTCGAACAAAAGTATTCAGCCAATTTACAATTCGAACTATGGAAAAATAGGTCAATATAAATGGACAATAACTGGTGCTAATGTAAGTTCGACAGACTATAAATTTGTGAATAATACTTCAAATGCATCCACATTTCCAGTTATTGAATTTAATGCAGCAAAATCATTTAAAATTGAAGTTGCAATAGTAAGTGATTGTCAACAATCGGCCATTGCATCGCTTCAACTTACTGTAAATGAAATTCCTGAATTAAATATAACCGAAAAACAACAAACAATTTGTAGCGGAACTTCATTTTCAAGTATTGCATTAGGCACTACCCAGCAAACGTCTACATATAAATGGAGCATTTCAAAAACTCCAAATCTTATCACTAGTGCAAAAAATGGTTCAGGCAATTTAATTGATGCTGAAACAATTACAAATACATCCGACTCTATTGGCACGTTGGTTTACCATATAATTCCAACTTCAGGCTTATGCGAAGGAAATGAGTTTAGTTATACCATATACGTAAAACCTTTGCTAAGAGCAAAATTGGTTAGTAATAAAGATTTCTGTTTGGGTGCAGCTGACGCAGTTGTGAAGTTAGTTTGTCAAAATGGTAATGGACCATACAGCATTAATTACAGCATAAGCAATCAGCCTGTTCAACAAATTAGTTCACAAGCTGGTAACGACACTATTTCAATACATGTTTCAACCATAAAAACAGGCAAACAAGTATTTAAACTATTAAATATAACCGACTCTGACATTAACACCTGCGACAACCAAAACCCCGACTCAATAACAGTTGAAATAGTTGACAATCCACTCATTACAACACAACCATTAGCAAATCAAACAGTTTGCAAAGGAGCAATTATAGTTCCACTTACAGTAATATGCGCCGGAGGTACAGGAATGCAAAAGGTGCAATGGTTCAAAAACACGGAGAATAAAAATTACGGTGGCACCCCAATTATCGGAGCCAACTCACTGAGCTATCAACCAACCGCTTTTCAAGACATTGCCCACAGTTACTACTATTGTACTATTACTATGAACGGTAGCAATTGCGGCTCAGCAACCAGCGAAACCGCTCATATCGAAGTTGTTTCTGACCCACTAATTACTTCGTACGAAAATAACAATCAATCGGTTTGTAAAAATTCGCTTCTAAATGCTTTGCAAATACGGGCACAAGGCGGAAGTGGTAGTTATTTATATCAATGGTATGCGTCAAACGACACAACTAAAGGCAATTGGACAAAAATTACAGATGCGAACAAACAAGCATTTACACCACCGAGTACCGAAGCGGGTATTAAATATTATTATTGCGAAGTAAAACAAAATAATATTGGATGCGAAGTATTGAGTTATGCATTTAAAGTAGAAGTATTTGAAACTCCAACAATTGCAAAACAACCCTTATCGCAACAAATATGTAAAAACGAAACTGCACCTGTTTTGACTGTTGACTACTCCGGCGGAAACAAAAATGTAAGTTATCAATGGTTCAAGGCTAACGAAAAGTCGAATATAGGTGGAATAGCAATAGATGGAGCAACTGAAAAAAACCTAACAATTAGCACATCTCAGGCTGGTATTTTTTATTACTATTGTCAACTTACTTTTGGCACTACAGGTTGTGGTATCGTAAAATCGAATGCAGCTGAAATTAATGTGACACAATTCCCAATTATTGATGCAAAATCTATCGAAATAATAAGCGGACAACGTTTTAACTTTACTCCCGAAGCTTCCAACTTGGAGATAATACCAACAGGAACTACTTACACTTGGCTTTTGCCACAGGTTTCGGCCAATTCGCCATTGAGTGGAATGTCAGCTCAATCCATCCCACAAAAATCGATATCGGATATAATTTTCAATCATTCCGATACCATTTCGAGTGTTCGATATACAGTAACACCTCAAAATAATAGTTGTATTGGAGCAAGTTTTAACGTAAATGTTATAGTGTTGCCAGCACTTACTGCATTGGTTAAAAAACAAAATATTAGTTGCTTTGGCGATAATAACGGACAACTCGAAACTACTATTTATGGCGGCATTCGGTTCAAAAGTGGCTCACCATACATTGTTAATTGGAGTGGACCTAATGGATTTACGTCGTCGAATCTCCGACTAACCAATTTGTCGCAAGGCGAATACACACTTACAGTTCGAGATTCGGTAGGGGCTATTTGCAGCAACAAATACATTATTGAGCAACCCGAAAAACTCATTATCACTACAGATAAGTTTATTAGCACAAGTTGTAGTGGCGAAAATCAAGCATCAATAAATGTAAAAGTATCAGGAGGTAAAGGTCGTTATTCTTATCAATGGACAAAAAACGGGGAGGCATTTTCAACCAAAGAAGACATATCAAACTTAGACCATGGCAACTATGTCTTAACTGTAATCGATGAAAATACTTGCTCGGCCGTATCTGAAAAGTTTGAAATAAGCAACTTTGAACCAATTATTATTGACGTGCTTGAACAAATAAATAACAATTGTTACAATGGTACTAACGGTGCAATAAAAGTAAATGTAAAAGGTGGAACAAAGATTCAACTATCAAGCACTGAAGTTGGATATAATTATAACTGGACTGGACCAAACAATTTTAAAAGCACAAGCAGAGACATTGACAATCTTATTAGTGGTGAATATCAATTAATTGTAAGCGACAAAACGGATTGCTCAGCTATACTAAAGGTGTTTATTTCGCAGGCTACGGAGATTATAGTAACTTCAACAACAACTCCTGTATCGTGCTTTGGTAAAAACGACGCAACCATAAGTCTGCAAGTAAGTGGTGGAACAGCTCCATACAGTGTTGAATGGAGTAATTATGCTACAGGATTGAGTTTGGATAATGTATCGCCAGGAATTTACACTGCCAAGGTGATTGATGCCAATAAGTGTGAAAAAAGCATTGTGGTTAAAATTGACGACGAAACAAAATTCACTGTTTATCCCGTTGTAAATCAAATAACTTGCAATGGTGCTAATAATGGCAGCATTCGGTTATCTATCAAAAGCAATCGTCAGTCGTTGAAAGTGAAGTGGCTCGATGGTTCAAATGCAGGTAACGAACGAAACAATTTAGCTCCGGGAATCTATACAGTCGAAATTAGCGACGGCGGCCCATGCGTCATAACCAATTCGTTTGTAATAAGCGAACCAGCAAAGTTGAATATTACTTCAAAAATTAAAAACTCATTTGGGTGCGAACAATTAAATAGCGGAGCAATTGACATTGAAGTAATTGGTGGAACAAAACCATATAATTACACATGGTCTACTGGTGCAAAAACACAAGACATTCAGAGTTTACTGCCAGGTAAATACTTTGTAACCATTTCGGATTCATTGGGTTGCGAGGCCTCGGCAACTTATGAATTGCTACGTCACGAAGCTTTAAAAATTGAAGTATCAACTAAAGCTGCTTATTGTAATGTGAACTTAAAATACAAACAAATTTGCACAGCAGCAGTAAGTGGTGGCTTGGCACCTTACACATACAAATGGTCATCGGGTGAGGTAAACGCATCGGACAACACCATAATGGAATCATTTACAAATCAAACTGTGGCACTCGAAGTAACAGATGCATTGGGTTGCAGTTCTACTTTTTATTTCAAAACCGAAATAGCACAAAGCTTGATAGAAACACAAGTATTGGATTGTAATAATCAGGTATATAAATTTGATATTCAAACGCCTCCAACTGTATTTACAAACCTTAAATTCAAATGGAATTTTGGCGACGGAACAAGTTCAGACATTAAAAACCCAACACACACATATTTAAAAGCAGGCAATTACGATGTTAAATTAAAGATTACAAGTGCCGAAGGTGAATTAAATTTCGAAACAGTATTAGCAGTAGAAGCGTTACCAACTTTAAAACTCGACCGTGAACCTCGTTTTTGCAAAAATGATTCCGTAGAAATTATTGTTACGGGTGCACAAACTTACTTGTGGAATGATGGTACAAAAGGCAATCGGAAAATGATTAAACGCGAAGGTAACTATACTGTAATTGGAACAACTGCCAATGGATGCACCAATACACTAAATTTTAGTGCCAAGCATTACGACAATCAGAATTATACTATCAATACCGATAAAGTTGTATTAACATTAAACGATCCAACCCTTAAAGTATGGAGCGAAGAGGTAAACTTAACTAGTTACAAATGGGATTTCAACGATGGAACAAAAGAAGAAGGCAATTACGTAAATCATACTTACGACATTGACAGCCCACAAACTCTAAAAATTAAACTCGATGTAGTAAATCCTAATGGATGTCAGGAAACTGCTGAAAAAACTGTTTGGCTAATTATGGAATCGCTCCCAAATACATTTACACCTAACAATGATGGCACAAACGATAGATTTTTGAAAGGCTCAAAAATTCAGATTTTCAATTCGAATGGTGTAATTCTTTACGAAGGAAGCGAAGGTTGGGATGGTACGTACAAAGGAAAACAAGTTGGAATGGATACCTATTATTACGTGGTATATTATTCAACTCCCGAAGGTATTGTAAACAAAGCTGGATTTGTATTTTTAGCAAAATAATTAAAACAAAAAACATGCGCAATCTGCTGAAAATAGGAATTTTATCACTTACATTGCTTGTTGCCAACAACATGCAGGGCCAGTCACACATCCGATTGAATAACTTCTGGAGCAATGGATTTTCGCTTAATCCGGCAGCCATCAACGACTCGTACCGCAATTCGGTTACCATTGCCACGCGCAAACAATGGTTAAACTTTCCGGGCTCCCCAACCTATATTTATGCCGCTGGCACCATGTATATTGAGGATTATTCCACTCAACTTGGCCTTAAAGTTATGACCGAACGAAAAGGTTATACGCAAGCAACTGACATTAATGCTGCCTATGCGTATGCTTTATCCATAAACAGGGATTTGGTGATAAATATGGGGTTAACAGGCAGTTATCAGAATTTTGCTTACGATCGGAATATGATTTCGGTTGCCGACGATGAGAATTACTCCATTTACGAAAACCTATTGTTTAAAAACAGTTTCAATGCTAGTTTAGGCGTAGAAGTATTATACAAAGCAGTTAAATTTGGCTATTGCTCACAGAATATTTTTTCGGCTTTTAATATCGAAAACAAACTAAATTTCAATACAAATCTGGCCTATTTATTTTACAAACAACAATCGGCTAATGTTGCAAATTTTGGCTTAGGTATAAGTGCGTTTCAATATGCCGATTTTTTTCAAGCCGAAGTTAATGGTAGTATTTTTTACAAAGCAGATGCTCAGAGCAACGAATTGCAACTCGGGTTGATATACCGAACCATGTACGAGGTTGGCGCAATTGCCGGCATCGATTTTGGGAAACTCAGAGTTTCGTATAGTTTCGATTATAATTTAGGTCAGGTACATAATCACTCGTATGGCACGCACGAAATCATGTTTACCTACAATTTCAAACCTTCGCGTCATTGTAAAACCTGCCGTTGGTATTAAATCTCATGTATTATCTTCCTGCTTTATGGATTATTCTCAAAAAAAACTTACTTTTGTAATCCATTTTAGATACTCGAATCTTGATTCTTGGTTCTTGGCTCTAACAATCTGACTAAAAATGAAACGAGCAATATTCCCAGGCACCTTCGATCCATTTACAATAGGCCATTATAGTATTGTGAAACGTGGTTTGAATATTTTCGACGAAATAATAATTGGCATTGGAAATAATCAATCCAAAAAAACACTTTTCAGCATCGAAAAACGTATCGAAATGATTCAGAAAGCATTTACCAACGAAAAAAGAGTAAAAGTAATTGCATACAATTCGCTTACTGTGGACTTTGCACAAGAAGTAAATGCTGGATTTATATTACGTGGACTGCGCTCAGTAGGCGATTTTGAATACGAGCGCACCATTGGCGACACAAACCGAATTCTCACCGGCATCGAAACAGTAATCCTTTTTACCGAAGCCGAATATGCTCATATTTCGTCGACCGTAGCACGCGATTTAATATCGTACGGAAAAGACATCAGTTCGTTTCTGCCTCCAAATGTTATTTTGTAAAGACTGAAGTCAAAAGTCATAGGGCAGATGTTCTTTTTTACTTCAGACTTTTGACCTTAGTCTTCTACTCAATCTGGATATCCCGAATCATCAACTGGATATTTGTATTGCCATTGAAGTTGTTTTCTTCAATTGTATAGCAAATATCCAATGGATTCAAGGCCTTTAGATGGTCGTTGAAAGTATGCATTCTGAACGCTATTCCATTCATTACATTTTCGGAGCTATTGTCAACTAATTCCAATTTCAAATGCTCTTGATCTTTACCTACCAGTCGGCTTGTACCATAATCAATTACTTTTTTGGTTACAAAAACAGGTTTCATATTGCCCGGACCAAACGGGCCAAACTGTTTTAAAACCCTGAAAAACTTAGGAGTTATATCGCTGAACGAAAGCAAGGCATCAACCTCAATTTGTGGGTAGGTTTGCTCTTCTAAAATATTTTCGAAAACAAATTTCTCAAATCGCTCCGTAAATTGTGGTATATTTTCTTCTTTGAGTGATAAGCCCGCTGCATACATGTGTCCACCAAAGTTTTCGAGCAAATCACGGCACGAATCTATAGCCTTGTAAATATCGAATCCTGGAACCGAACGTGCCGAACCCGAAGCCAAACCATTGGAGTTTGTAAGCACGATGGATGGTTTGTAATACTCCTCGGACAAACGCGAAGCCACAATTCCAATCACTCCTTTATGCCAATCGGGCTTATGAACCACTATTGATCTGCGCTTGGAATATCGTTCATCGGCACCAATCAAAGCAATTGCCTCGTCGGTAATATTCTTGTCTAAATCTTTTCGGTCGTTATTGTAATCGTTAATTGTACTGCTTTTTTCTTTGGCAAAAACAGGGTCGTTAGTCACCATAAGTTGTACGGCTTCGGTTGCTAATTTCATACGTCCTGAAGCATTGATTCGCGGGCCAATTCTAAATACTATTTCGCTAATCGACAATTCTTTATCGGCCAAACCGCATACCTCTATTATGCTTTTGAGACCAATACTTGGATTGGTATTGATTTGTTTCAATCCAAAAAATGCCAAAATTCGGTTTTCGCCAGTTATAGGCACAATATCCGAAGCAATACTCAATGCCACTAAATCAAGCAAAGGCGTGAGATTCGAGAAATCAATATTGTTTTTTATGGCAAAAGCCTGCATGAGTTTAAAACCCACTCCACATCCCGAAAGTTCTTTGTAAGGATAGGTGCAATCGCTACGTTTTGAATCGAGCACAGCAATGGCTGGAGGCAACTCAGCATCGGGGGTATGGTGGTCGCAAATAATAAAATCGATGCCTTTTTGGTTGGCATATTTTATTTTTTCAACAGCTTTTATGCCACAATCGAGTGCTACCACTAATTTAAAACCATTATCGGCTGCAAAATCAATTCCCTGAATCGAAATTCCATATCCTTCGCTGTATCTATCGGGGATATAAAAATCGATATTATTATGAAACTGCTGTAAAAATTTATAAACCAATGCTACTGAAGTAGTTCCATCTACATCATAATCGCCATAAATCAATATTTTTTGATTTAGCTCCATGGCTTCGGATAAGCGAGCAACCGCCTTGTCCATATCGGCCATCAAAAAAGGGTCGTGTAACTGCGATAAATCGGGACGAAAAAAAACGCGTGCTTCTTCAAACGTATTTATATCACGCTTCACAAGTAAATGCGCCAAAACCGTACTTATATTTAGTTCGTCGGCAAGTGTTTTAATTTTAGTCGTTTCTTCATCGGTTAGATTTTGAAAAATCCATTTGTTTATCATTGTGTTGTATTTTATCAAACTAAAAAAGAGAAAATCATCATCAGAAATAAATTGATCATCAAATTATTAATAGCATTACATTACTTCATTCCATCACATAAACCTCCACAACCTTGGTAATGTTCAATTTGTAAAAGTACAATATTATTTCAAAAATCCAATATGATTGTACAAAAATATGCTATCTGTTTGCTATACATACAATTAAAGCAAATACGCTTATAAAATAAAAATTACTATATTTGCAGTAAATAAATGAGCTATTATCAAAACAATAAATCATTCATTTTCTCGTTTTTAATTAAGCATTTTTGTTCCCAATTTAAAACCATGACAAATTCAACCGACAAGCCCGATTTCAGAATTGATATTTCCAAAGCTTTAGAATCACTTCAAAGTGGTGGTTTTATGCAATTTAACTCCGAATTTGGGTGGCTTACCGCTTGTGATGCAGCGAACGAAGATTGTTGCAAAAAACTTATTGAATTGAAACAAAAGCATTCAAATTGGGATTTGTTTTTACTTGTGGATAGCACTTCACGTATACAAAGTTATGTAGAAGTAGTTCCTGATATTGTGTGGGATTTGTTTGAAATAAGCGAGAAACCACTTACTGTTATACTTGATGGACTAAAAAACATGACTCCTGAAGTTTTAATGAGTAATAATATTGGTTTTAGGATTAGTAATGAAACATTTGCAACAAACCTTTGCAGTAGAATGCGTAAACCTGTGCTGTGCTTAACGCCCGATATTATTATTACTGAAAATGAACTTGCGAACAAATCATACAAAGTAACATTTCGTATCAAAGAGAAGTTTAAGCCCGTTTTACCATCGATTATAAAACTAGGTACTGGAAACGAAATTAAAATAATTCGAAAATAGGAGTAAGAATGAATAAAAATAGACTTCGATTAAAATATTTAATTTATGACATATTATCAGCATTTATAGTATGGGTACTATTTATGCTTTTTCGAAGAACAGTAAATGAAGCTCAACTTTTCGAGAACGTAAGAATCTTCATTCCTAACTATAGCTTTTTATCAATTTTATTTACATATCCTTTCATTTGTGCATTTTTTCACTATATATCAGGCTTTTATCTTAAACCCGAGCAGCAAACAAAAACAGGTTACATTTTAACTACATTTACTTCATCTGCTCTTATCTCAATCGTCATCTTTTTTGTATTACTACTCGATGATATTTTAGTTTCTTATCAATATTATTATTATTCGCTTTTGGTATTATTTATATTAATGTTTTCGATAACATTGATATTCCGCTCACTAATAATATCGGATGTAAACAATAGATTTAAAACCAAGAAATGGACAATTAACACCTTGATAATTGGAGTTGGAAAAAATGCCAGTAAAATTGCGTCAGAACTAGAAAAAAACTCCTACAAAAATACGCTTTGCGGATTTGTATCGGTTGACAATACCACTTTTACAGTGCCAAAGGATTCAATTATTGGAAATTTCAGTCAGATAGAGCAATTGATAACCCAAAACGCCATCGAAGAGGTAATTATTGCACTCGATGATCCTGACGAGCTTAAACTTTTCAACTACATAAACACACTTTATAAATTTAATATTGATATAAAATTTACTCCCCGTTTACACGAAATACTTACTGGTAGTGCACGTATAGGCAGTGTAGGGCTTAATCCACTTGTTAGCTTAACCGACATACACATGCCCGATTGGCAAATTGCTACCAAACGTGTTTTTGATATAGCATTTTCAACCCTGATGTTAATTTTATTGCTACCTGTTTTTCTTTATTTTGCCATAGCTATTAAGTTAGATTCAAAGGGTCCAGTTTTTTACTTACAGGAACGAATTGGGAGATATGGCAAGGCGTTCAACATTCTGAAATTCAGAACTATGTACCAAAATGCTGAGACTGGAACCCCAAAACTTAGTAGTGCTACCGACGAAAGAGTGACCCGAATTGGAAAGATTTTACGTAAATACCGCATTGATGAATTGCCACAATTTTGGAATATATTAATAGGCGAAATGAGTGTAGTAGGTCCGCGCCCCGAACGTAAATACTATATAAATCAGATTATTGAAGATGCACCTTACTACTGCTTATTGTATAAAATTCGTCCTGGATTAACATCGTGGGGTCCTATTAAAATTGGTTATTCGGACACTATCGAAAAAATGGTAGAACGCTTAAACTACGACATTATTTACATGGAAGACATGTCGTTACTCAACGATTTGCAAATAATGATTCTGACCATCGAAATCCTATTCAAAGGAAAAGGAGTCTGAAAAAGAAATTAGCATCAAAACTGAAAATTAAATTTCTGAACCTGTTTTTTTATTTATCTTTGCAGTAGTTTTTTTTAAGGATAAATTATGATCAACAGAGTTTTGTGGTACGAAAAAATGATTGCATGGCGTGAGCTTCACATTAAGCAGCGTCAGTTTTTGTTAATTCTAAGTCTTGCCATAGGAATTTTTACCGCTTTTGCGGCTTTTCTTCTCAAATCCTCCATTCATTTAATTCAACACATACTTACCGAAAATTTCAGCAGAAACAATGTTAATTTTTGGTACCTCGTATTTCCTGCAATTGGCATCTTAATCACTTCACTTTTTGTTCGAAAAATTGTAAAGGACGATATCAGTCATGGTGTTACGCGCATTTTATACGCCATTTCGCAACGAAAAAGCATATTAAAACTTCATAATATATGGACATCGCTGGTAGGCAGTAGCATAACCATCGGGTTTGGAGGTTCGGTTGGAGCCGAAGCGCCCATTGTACTTACTGGTTCAGCTATTGGCTCAAACTTAGGCAAGTTTTTTAAACTCGACCAGAAAACACTCATGCTTTTGGTGGGTTGTGGGGCTGCTGGTGCTATTGGTGGCATTTTCAAAGCTCCAATTGCAGGTTTGGTGTTTGTGCTCGAGGTACTGATGATTGACATGACATTGACTTCGGTGGTTCCCCTTCTTATCTCGTCGGTAACAGCTACTGCTGTATCGTACATACTTTCGGGCAGTTCGTTTATGTTTAAATTCACAATAATTGAAGAATTTGATGTATATCGAATTCCATTTTTAATACTGCTTGGTATCGTTTGTGGATTGGTTTCGCTGTATTTTACCCGTGGCATGAATCGGATCGAAAAGTTTTTCCGCCGTTTTCGGAATCCATATTCTAAATTAGCTATAGGCGGAATAATGCTCAGTGTACTTATTTTTATTTTTCCACCGCTTTATGGCGAAGGATATGACACTATAAGTGCTTTATTGAATGGCAATTCACACTCGGTACTCGATAGGAGTTTGTTTTTGAATTTAGGGAATAGTCCGTGGGTTATAATAAGTTATTTAGCATTAATTATCGGCTTTAAAATTTTTGCCACAGCTGCTACAAACGGTGCTGGAGGTGTTGGAGGTATTTTTGCTCCTTCGCTTTTTGTAGGTGCATTAACTGGATTTGTAGTGGCGCATTTATTGCAAATTATGGGATTCCAAGTACCTGATGAAAATTTTGCATTGGCGGGCATGTCGGGTTTAATGTCGGGAGTAATGCACGCACCGCTTACGGGCATTTTTCTGATTGCAGAACTCACTGGAGGCTACAATTTGTTTATGACCCTTATGATTGTTTCAACCGTTTCGTACCTAACCATTATTTTGTTCGAACCACATAGTTTGTACGCCATGCGTTTAGCTCAAAAGGGCGAGTTGCTTACACATAACAAAGACAAAGCAGTACTCACATTGCTTAAAACCAACAATGTGATCGAAACTGATTTAACCGTATTAGCACCAGAAATGACACTAGGTGAGTTAGTGAAAATTATCTCACAATCGAAACGAAATATTTTTCCGGTGGTGGATACCGAAACGAAAGTTCTGCTCGGAGTGGTATTGCTCGATGAGGTTCGAAATATTATGTTCCGCCCCGAATTGTATCAGCGTTTCAATGTACGAAAATTGATGATTTCGCCTCCGGCAACAATCAATCAGAACCTACCTATGGAAAAGGTAATGCAACTTTTCGAAGATACGGGTGCATGGAACTTACCGGTAGTCGACAACTCGAAACGCTATATTGGGTTTGTATCAAAGTCGAA
Organism: uncultured Paludibacter sp.; assembly: GCA_964466415.1. Taxonomy (GTDB): domain Bacteria; phylum Bacteroidota; class Bacteroidia; order Bacteroidales; family Paludibacteraceae; genus Paludibacter. The sequence continues at coordinate 1,496 of CAYXQZ010000017.1, read as the reverse complement.
GATATTTAGTTCGTACCGCCATGTGTTGGTGCATTTCTCGGATGAGTAATCTCGACCTCACCCGACCTCACCCCGACCCTCGGAGACTTGTCCCGCTTTGCGGGAATGGAGAGGGGGAAGTCTATTCTGTAAAAAAGAATTGTTATATTAATTATCTTATTTATTTTCCCAACATCACAGTATCTTAATATCAATCAATATCTACCAATATCAATTCAATATCAAATAATATCATCAAATTATGTCGAAACAAAAACCCACTTATACCGAAGCGCTAACCGAATTGGAACAAATACTTTCGGAATTAGAGAACGATAAAGATTTGAATATGGACGTTGTTGCCGAAAAAGTAAAAAAAGCGGCATTACTGCTCGAAATTTGCAAAAAACAACTCCATGAAATTGATAAAGACATCGAAAAAATAATGGATCAAATAGATTAGAATAGAAATTTTACAATTTTGAATAATATTGGCCCCCAAACCCCCAAATGGGGGCTTAAGAGTCCAAATATTGAAATATCTGTTGTAAATTGAAAATTCAAAAACTACGTCTTTAAGCCCCCTTTCGGGGATTGGGGGTCAGAATTGAAAAAACTACGCAGTATTCCCCATTAAGCAATAAAAAAGCGCATTTCATTGTTTAATGAAACACGCTCTATATTTTTATCAATAAAAACCTTTACTGAACCTTCACAGTAATAATCTTTGCAATTTTTAGTGCTGTAGTAATTGTGGTCAAATCGGTGGTTAAACTTCCATCTTTGCCCGAAAAATGACTGTGACCAATTGGTTTTAACGGTATTTCGACACCAATTTTTGTTGAATTAATATCGGCTGCATATACTAAAGCTGGTTGACTCGAAGTTTTATATTCTTTATCGTCGGGGAAACGGGCATTGTACCACGCTTCATTCCAATCCCATGATTGATTCAACTCCAACATAATTTTGTAGTTTCCATTCAATGGCTTTTCGGTAATTACATTCAAAACAAACGAAGACTGAGGTGTAGCACCTGTATATGCATCAACAACAGGATTTTGAGGTGTTGGCAACAATCCACCTTTCTCGTTCTTTTCGTTACGTTGATGTATCCAATAGGGTAACGTAGCTGGACGCTGAATTTCGCCAGGCATCCACTTGCCTGTTGAGCGTGAACCGCGTTTAAACACACCTTTACCAATGCTTTCGGACACATAAAGTGTTTGGATGTACTTCCCCTTTTCGTCGGCAAGCCACACAGCAAACAATGGATGATTGTGTTCGGCTCCTTTTGCAAACTTGAGTTGCAATGAAGTACCCGTGTTTTTTGTTCCGTACTTTTCAACCGAAAATAATTCAGTTTTTACTTTTTTTCCTGCAATTACTAATCCTGTAACAAGTAGTAATGCAATAAATATTCTTGTTCTCATATTTTATTTACTTTATGAATCCTATAACCTTATGAACTTTATAACTTTATGAACCTTATAACTAACAACTTAAATCTTAAATAT
>CAYXQZ010000016.1:32286-35214 GCA_964466415.1 uncultured Paludibacter sp. | reverse complement strand
CTGAGCGAAAACTCTTTGCGCAAATACCTTGCTGACAAACGTGTATTGACTACGCCTTGCAATTGTTCTCCGGTATTTGTAATACTATCCAACCCAATCCACATTGATTTCCAATCCGTGACATCAACATAAGCCATACTCCAAGTCCCGGATAAATCCGATGTGGCAACGCCTTTGTTTGTCCATACTTTTACATTCCAATAATAGGTTTTGCCCGACAGTAGCGGAAGTCCTTGATAAGGTATTAATATTGAATTTGTATTCAGCACTTTGCCGGAATTCCAAACTATATTTTTATCGCTTTTAAACTTATCGTTTACGGTTGAAACTTGTATTTGGTAAGCAATTTGTTGCACATTATTTACCTTACTGGCAATTTGCCACGATATACGCGGTTGCTGCACATCAATACCAATCGGATTAACACGCATTTCGACCGTTAAATTTTGTACGATAACATTCTTACTGAAACTGCTTATTGAAAAGCAAGATATAAGTATGAATAAAAATAGTTGTTTCATTTGTAATTTAGTTAATTCAGATTTCTTTGTATTAAACATAAGTTTTTTAAATTGAGCCGGCATACGAAATGACCGAAATTCCAATCACCAATAATAGTAAACCCACAAACATAGTTTGGAGTGGTTTTCTCCCTGAACCTTTCCATTCGCCTGAAAAGACACCTACTACATTGCCACTTAAAATAGCCATGCTTTGAATTATTGGCCAGCCTATGGAAGCTCCCAAATTGCCAAGATTCATTACTGCTGTTCCGTAAAGTGCAATGCCTCCAAACCACATAACGCCCATAATAAAAGTAAATACCCAATATTTATTTGTTCCACTTTTCTTGAAAAGATTCCATGTGCTATTCTTCCGAAACAAATAAACACAATAAATTAGCGTAATAATAAAACCTCCAAATAAGGAGATACACCAGGTTGGATTTGCAGCATTCAGTGTTGAAGCACCATTTTCTATAGCCAAAGCTTCCATCGGTTTGCCGGCAAGAAGCGCAAAATTGAACATAGCACCTAAAAGTCCCGCAAGTATACAAATAATGAGTCCTTTAGTGAATTTTCTTTTGTTGTCATCCGATTTTGTTACAACTTGTAATGCCTTTTCTTTTTGTAAACCTGCTAATGCACAAAACACAATTCCAACTAGCATAATACTAACTCCCGTTGAAATATAAATTCCTGTTCGAGTTAATATTGCTTCCGGATTGAAAATTAGAATAGGAAGTATAGTACCGATAGCATTAATTAACCCTAAAACTATTGCCGTACCAAGTGCAATCCCTAAAGTATTTAAACCAATGCCAAAACCAATACTGGAAAGTCCCCAGCCTGCACCAAAAAGAAAAACTGTTACTAAAACCGAAAATGGAACAGCATCATAAATTGAGAATAAATTTGGAACCGTAAGAAATGCCCATACCCAAGGGAGCAAAATTAACCCACAGAAGGAATACATAATCCAAATGTTTTCCCAATGCCAGGTGCCCATTTTCTTCATTGGCCATGCAAAAGTGCCCAGAAAAGCTCCTGATACTAGACTTAACAAAAGACCGAACGATAGACTTACTGTATCCATAGTGTAATGTTTTTCACGAGTATTGTTTTATCAAAAAAGCCTTGACATGTTAACTTCTTCATCATTCTTTTCTGTTTCTATTGACAGTATTGAATCATTAACTTCCGATAAACTTCCGGCTGTTTTGTACATGGCAATGATATTTTCGAGCGGAGTTCCCACCTGAATAGCATGTGAAGGACCAAGAAAAAGTCCGCCTTGTGAAAACAAATCCTTACGGCGTTCGACTTCTTTCACGACTTCATCCACACTGCCAAAAGCCAAAGTGGATTGTACGCAAATACTACCGCAATAAAAAATACCTTTACCAAAATCATTTTGTAATACTGCAATATCCATTTCCGGTGTAGTTGGTTGTACCACATCATAAACGTCCAATCCTAACTCAATTAATCGGGGCAAAAAAGCCCTTACACAGCCACACATATGCATCATGGTTTTGGCTCCATAGCTATGAACCATATCAAAATACTTCTTAAACTTCGGCGCAAAATGTCGGTCAAATATATCGAAATCAATTACTTGTGATGTTTGAGTTCCTAAATCCTCGCCAATGTGGGTAAAGTCAATCAATCCTTCGGCAGCTTTCAATACACATTCGTGCATATCATAGTAAAATTGAAAGCGAGCATCCATAATTTCCAAATAAACGGGGTCGTCAGTTATCAAGTCAATCAACACTTGTTCTGTCCCCCTGGCTCTGGCGATACTATTTATAAAATCCATATCACCGGCAGTTCCAAAACAAATTGCAAAACCCTGTTCGCTAATTTTTTTGCATTGTTCTCTAATAGTTGAATAATCGAACCATTTAGCCGTTGGAAATTGCGACTTATCCAATTCTTCTACCGACGTAATGTTGGCAAATGGCAGATAACACGATTCTAAATACCTCCCGCCTTCAAACTCGGTATATTTGTAATGCTCGCCCCAATATCCTTCGATACTACCATCGGGAAAATGACGTAGTTCTTTGCCAATATATATGGGTTCTACATACCTGAAATCATCACCCACCAATTGTAGCAATTGCTCCATATTTGTTAAGCCAAAATGATCCATAATCATTTTGTTTACTTCGGGGGTACCTTCGTGCTTGACAGGAATACGGTCAAAGCCGGTTCTGTTAAATGCTCCTAAAACTCTTTCGCGTGAATTCATTGATAAAAAGTGATTTTGATTATGTGAATTAGATGCATAAAGATATTACCGGAAGATAAGTTTCATTGCAAATCTTCCGACAATATTTTAGGTAGTTATTTTATTTTTACGATGCGAGAGCTAGCAACTTCATTTCCAATTTGAAGACGGTAAAGATAAATTCCGTTGGGA
>CAYXQZ010000016.1:16812-32186 GCA_964466415.1 uncultured Paludibacter sp. | reverse complement strand
TCAGGATACCAGTTCAAATCACCCAGCGGTAAACCTTCGATAGAACCAATTAACAAGGCTGGATTATTATAAACGCCATTAAATAAGGGCCATGTTAAATTGTTAGAAACATCTCCGTCAGGATCCCAAAAGTACTGAGGCCATGCAGATGCGGCAGGGAAATTCCCTGAAGGATAACTCATGGCATGAATTTGAGTGGCAATTTTTGTCCAATCGGCATATTTGTTTGACATCGTGTAAATACGTGAGTCAACCCATTGCGGATCAATATTGGTAGTTGTATTTCCATACCGCCATAATGGAAATGATGTGTGATTTGAAAACATTTCTGTTTCTCTCGATTTGTTAATTGAATCAATAGGCCATACCAAAGGCATATAATTGATAACAATTTTTCCATCTTTCTTTCCCTGCACATTGAGGTCATTGAGCATGGTATAGAATTTCGGATTGCGGTAATGCATATTGTATTCTACAAACTGAATGGTTTTTGAGGGCAGCACATCATTCGGAATTGTATCGGCATAAACCAAACCTGCTAATGGTTTGCCTTTATCCGCTCCAGGCATAGGATTCCAAGTTGGACTCCAGGGTTGTGTTTGTGAGTCAAACATCAAATTATTAGTCCAATAATATTCTTTTTCCCAACACGACCAATCAATTTGACTTTTTTGTATCACAAATGTATTATGATCCCATTTGCTGAAATTATTCTTACTTTTGTTAAAACCGTCACTTAACATACCTGTTCCCATGCAAATAAAGGTATTGTTTTGAACCAAAAGGGTATCAAATCCAAAACCGGAAGCATTGTCTGTAATAAACATAAATCCATCATTCGGACTGAGTTGATGTCCATGTCTGTTACAAATATTATTTGTAAAGTATATTTTTGATTTTCCGCCTGCTACTGCAACCCCATTTGGACTACCTACAGGATCGATAATACATCTGTCAATAATGGTTCTACCCTCCTTTTTTGAGTTTGATAAAAACAAAAAGCCAGAAATACCTAGTAAATCAGCATTCATTACATAAACATTTTTAATAGTTATATCATCTTTAGCATCAAACATTTGGTTAAACACAGCTCCGGCGGCATCTGTGCCTGTTTGCAATGTAGCAGGCATTCCACCTTTTATTGCTGGCTCTTGTCCAATAATTTGGAGATGAAATCCTACATTTTCGACTATAGCATTTAATTGATACCATTCTCCGGCTTTGAGTTGATATATTCGTGAACCACCGTATGTTTTAATGGCTTGGTTAAGTGTACCAATACCTGGTTCAACCACTAATACGGTTTGCGCCATGTCAAGTTGGCAAAAGAAAAACAGCAAAGCCGTTAATGTAATTGAAATTTTAGTTTTCATTTTTTTGTATTTAAAAGGTTATAAAAATAACGTGTTTGTACTATTGAAATTTATATCTAATTCCTAAGTCTGCAGTCCACCCATATTTTTCCATATAGGTTGGTCGATAGTCTCCCTGCAATCGGGCTGTTTCGGTAAAATTACTGAGATTGGCGATATTGGCTAAAATTTCGAGTCCTTTGAATTTACCTGAAAGTTTTTGAGTAATTTGCAAATCCCATCGGTTATAAAATTCTTTCAGTGCATCTAACTCTTTAAGTTGCTGACTTTGTGACGTGTAAATCAAGCCATTGTATTGGTAGGAAAGCCACACATTTAATCCCTTCCTATTGTAGCCAAGCGATAAATTTAAAATATGTTTGGGCTGAAATAGCATAACAGCTGTGGTAGTTGAATCAATACGGGTTGCAACAGGTCGTCCTCCACCAACTGGGACTACATTTTTTATATAACTGTATGGGTTTTGTGTTTGCGAATCTGTATAAGTATAATTGGTAGAGAATGTAAAATAACTAAAAGGTTTGGGCAAATACCAAAACGAAGTTTGCAATTCAACTTCCACACCTTTCAAATAAATGGGGTATTGATGATTCTCAGGTTGCGAAACATTGACTAATTCAGCATCTGGAAATGGTTCAATAATTGGATCACCTTTTAAGCGTTTATAACTTCTATTCCAAATTTTATCCTGTACTGTTTTATAAAATCCACTTACTGAAAACAGTCCGATTTTAGGTCCGTAAACCGTCATTTGCACATCATAATTTGTCCAATGTTCTGCTCTGATATTAGGTCGGCTGGAAATATATTGAAAAGGTCGGAAACCTGTATAAACCCAGGTATTAGGTGATATAGCATTATAATCGGGTCGATTCAGCGTTTGGGTATAGGCAATATGGGTATAAAACCAGTTGGTAGGTTTTATTCTCAAATGCATCATAGGTAATAAAAACTGATCATTTCGGGTGGCTGATGTAACATCTCCGGGTATTGGTTCGTAAATTGCACCTGGTACAGTGGGCTGTACTGCATAAAAACCTTTCATGGTGGCATTGGTTGTTTCGTAGCGCACACCCGGCAAAAACATCACCCATTTTCCAAAATTCAGTTCAGTCATTAAATAACCAGCACCGTAATTTTCTACAATATCCTGATCGTTTATAATTGAACCTAAAATATCTTGATAAAATCCAATTTGGCTTTTTTGTCCAAATACAGGCAAATACACATTCTCACCCTGAGCATAATACTGTTCGGATACATTGGACCAAGTATCGGTAATTTGGTTCAACTTGTTTATATCGTAATATGTTCCATAGTTATACTGACCATCCATAAAATTATTCACCTGAAAGTCTTGCATTCCTTCAGCCGAAATACCTTTGAGCTGGAGACCTCCAGTACGTAACCAACTAAGCTCATTAAGCAGTAAATGTTCCCCACGATTATTTATTATCCCTTGCGCTCCCGAAAGTACATCTTGTCGTCTTGTTTTATTTCGGTATGTACCACCAAACTTTATATTTCCGGCAATAAAATCACTTATTTTGAATGGTATTTTAAAGTTAAGATAGCCAGTTAAATTATTTTCTTTAAAATTACTTTTAGTCTGTCCTATTGATGAGAGTAGCAATATACTATCATTGGGAGAAGCCGCATCATATACGGAAACAACATCTTGTGGATTAATTAATTTGCGTGAATCTTGGGTGAATTTTGTACTGCTAAAATCACGATCATAGAAAAAATTCCAATTACGGGACTGTGGATTGTCAGATAAATTTTGTGAGAAAGCTACACCATAATCAATCTCCATTTTCAAGAAATCAAGCTTGGTGAGTCCACTCAATGCCGATTGAAAGGTGTTCGAATTTATATTCGGTGATGAATATATAGACATACTCTCTTTACCGGGTTCGGTTGCAGTAAAACTTTTCGACTCGGATTGACTGTCATCTCGGGTGTATGAATAAAGTCCATATAAATTTAATGTAGTTGTAGAAGATAATTTATAATCGAATGACAACATGGCCGATTGTCTGTATTTTGTTTTCTGAATATAATTCAAACCTACCCCATCAATTAATAACCCGTCTTTGATGCTTGAACTGTAAAGACTATAACTTGAACTCTGTGTTTGTGTGCTCCTATTCACTTTCTCTGCATTAGCCGAAAAGAAAACACCTAACTTATTATCTAAAAACCGATTGCTAACTTCACCTTGTAATTTATAATTACCATAATAGTTGTTCATATTATTATACCCCAATTGTGCCATCACATTGGAGCGAAAACCCTTGTCTGTTTCCCTCAATTTCAAATTCACCGTTCCCGCCACCGAATTGGCTTCCATATCAGCAGTTAATGACTTGTAAACCTCCACTCCCTGAAGTACATACTGCGAAATCCCCGAGATATTTGTTTCTCGGCTCGAACCAGCCGACGATGGCATTAAAACACCATTCAACGTAACTGAAGTATATTTGGGTTCTAATCCTCGAATTACCAAACCCGTGCCCTCCCCTCCACTACGCGTTACCGAAACCCCCGGTAGACGACCAATGGCTTCAACTGCATTGGCATCCGGATTTTCCTGCAACCTGTCGGCTGCCACTACGTTTTTGAGTGTGTTCGAATTAATTTGTTGGCGAATGGCATTTTTTTGTCCAATGGCTTGGGCAGTAATCACTAATTCGGTCAAAACCTGTGGAGTAGGTTCTAACTTTATTTTTAAATCATCACTTGTATTAAGCAACTCTTCTTTGGCGTCGTACCCAATATAACTAATGCGTAACTTAGCATTCGATGGAGCTTCTAGCGTAAACCGCCCATTTATATCTGTAGCTACACCAATTGTTGTTCCGGGGATGATTACACTTGCACCAATAACAGGTTGTCCTTTTTCGTCGAGAACCACACCCGAAACTATCTTGGTTTTAGTTGTTATTTGCGGCTCGGCGTTTTTTTTTGTGATGACTATTGTATTATTATTAAATACAACTTGCAAACCTTTAGGGGAAAGGCTTGATTTCAAGACATCTGTCAATGGCTTGTTTTCTTCATTGATGGTAATGTCTTTTTTATCATCAACTAATGCATCGCGATAAACTACTGTGTACGTAGTTTTGGTTTCAATAACCTTAATAAATTCCTTAACAGATACGTTTTGTACATTGATGGATATTTTTTGATTCGGATTTTGGGCAAAGCCCACACTTCCTATCAATAAAAATACACAGAGCACCCCAACACCCAATACGGTTGGTTTCTTAAATCGTAATTTCATCATTGTGATTATTATAGTATTATAAAAAAATCTTCCTCTTCTAACCTTTCAAACTTCTCAAACCTCAAATCTTTCAAACTTCAAACCCTCTAATTATAAAGCACTACCACCGAATCCCCTGTATTACTGTATTTTATTTTATATTGAATAGCAAAGGTTTCCAGCACAGTCTCCAAACTTTCGCCTTTAAATGCGCCACTTATCAAGTCATTCTCTATATTCGGACATTTAGAGATAATTTTAACCCCATACCATTCTTCCAAACGCTTTACCACACTACCAAACCGTTCCGATTTAAACTGAAGCTTATTATCCTTCCAAGCAGTTTCTACTTCATTATCAGTAGCTTCTATCTTTAAACTCTTTAATAAATTTGAATAAATAGCCTTCTCGTTTGGTTTTAAATAATAATCTTGCGACAATTCGGAGCCCGTCAACTTTATACTTCCTTCTACCAACGAAGTTTCTATTATATCCGAACCATGCCTGGCATTTACATTAAAGGATGTTCCAAGCACTTCTACATATAGATTATTGGCCGAAACAATAAATGGTCTGCTTTTATCTTTTACAACTTTAAAAAACGCTTCACCTACCAATTTCACTTCGCGTGTATTATTTTTACCATTCCGATAGATTAACTTACTATTGGAGTTCATCCACACTTTCGATTGGTCGGGTAATGTTACCTGCGCCCGGCTACCTTGTTTTACAGTTACTACAAAATCTTTTTCAACTTTTGGTGCAGGCTGAAAGATATAAAGTACCGCCGACATAACAAACACAAAAGGAATAACTACTGCAGCTATCTGAGCCATGCGTTTGCGAAACAATCGCTTCTTATCATACTCCACATAAAAATTCAGTCTCGAACGAATATCTTCCTTGTCCTTTTCGGCCATTACTTCCGAATTCATATCTTCATTCCACGCTTCGACAAGCATATTCTTGAGTTCCGGCAAATCCGATTTATTCAATTCGTGGCGCATTTCCAAAAACTCCTCTTTACGGACAGTTCCATAAAGAAATTTCTTGTAAATTATTTTAATAAAGTTTTCCATTTTCTGCTTTGTTAATTGTTACACGTAAACAATTGATTTTAGTACTATTCAAATTTTTATGCTTTAAAACATATTTCAAAAATTACCAAGAATATTAAATTGTATTTTACAAGCTCAGTTCTCAGGGTTTTCATAGCCGAAGTCAACTGATTCTTAACTGTTTGTTCCGATATTTTCAACTCCAGCGCTATTTCTTCAATACTTTTTCCATTCTCACGACTCATTTCAAAAATTTCCATTTGTCGGTGTGGTAATTGACTTTTGCATATTTTCAATGCTTTCAGAAAATCATCGTAGTAAATCTTTTTTTCAATGGCATTGTCTTCTAAATCAGCATTTTCCGAAAATTCAATATAATCCTCGAACTCTACCTTATTGATTTGAGCCCGAAACGTATCAATCATTTTGTGGTGCGATATGGTAAATAACATAGCTTGCAACGAACCCTCCAGTGAGAGAGATTCGCGCATAGTCCATAGCTTGAGAAAAGTTTCCTGAACCAAATCATTCGCCATTTCGCGCGATTTGGTATGCGCAAATACAAACCCGTAAAGTTTGTCGGCATACATGTCGTAAATAGCATTAAAGGCCTTGTGTGAGCCATTACGCAATTCTTTGATATACGATTTTAAAATATCAATTTCCATGAAGTTGTGATTTTAAACGATACACGATGTTTATTCAAAAAAGTACTATTCCGAAAACTATGTTTAAGAGCAGGTTATTTTGATTATTTGGAAGATTAAGTAAATAATTTTTTATTTATTATATTTTTGTGGTTGTTTTGTAATGCAACAAATATTAAAAAAATATGGATGTTGTACTTCTCAACTCCTAAAAGCAGTTTGTTTGATGCGATCAAGACACAAGCCAGTTAAGTTTATCCAACATCCATAGCAAGCTAAATTTTAAGTGCCTTTTTTGTTGAAATAACTTTTTAACAATAAAAAGAACAGACTTGAGGTTTAGTCATTCAAATTTAACATGACTCTACTCTTTGTTAATTTAACGCAAGTTCGTTATAATTAAATCGATAATAATCAATTATTCTTGAATTGGAGAAACCTGAAAGAATTTAGTGTACTAAATGTGGGTGCAATACGTAGATAAAGTATAAAGAAGTAATGGAAACTCTCCCTTTCAAGGGTTCTGATTCAATCCTATCGAATACCATGGGTTTTACACGTGGTTTGGCTAGGCCGATTTTCCATTCATTTTAAAGTCCTTCAAGCTTTATTAACTAGTAATTTTCTACCAATTTAATTAGTTTAAGTTATTAAAAATTAAATTTAGCATTTCAAAACATTTGTCTTCAAGCCATGAAAGTCCTGCAATAATAGTTCAAGTCTGGCAGCAATGTTTTCAACGCCACCTACTATATTTGATTCAATATTCAATGGCATTACCGGATCATGTAAAGACAACCGAAGTAAAAACCACCCTTTTTCGTTTTCTGAAGCACAACGAACCCTTAAGCCCTCATAATTAGGAGAAACAACTTCCCAACCATCAATCTGTATAACTTTCTTTTCCAAATCAGCTAAAACTTGTTTTCCGTAATTTCCAAAATTTTCTTCTAAAATACTAAAACGTAATTCTCTGCTCTCAACAGGGTGTTCCAACTTTATTATCAAATCAGTCAGAGTACACCCTTTGGCATTTAGTTTTGCCATTTCCACCAGTAACTTGGCGACCAAATATGCTCCGTCGTCAAGAAAATAATTCTCTTTTAAAGCAGCATGACCGGAAGTTTCGATGGCTAACCAGCTTTCTTCACCCTGATTATTCAGGTTAATAGATTCGTTAATTACATTTTTATAGCCACGTTGGAAGCGGTGATGCTTCCCTTTTAATTCTTCTTCAATAAATTTTGTTAATTCATCGGAAGTAATTGAGTCCGTTACAATGGTGCTTCCGGGATGCTCTTTAAGTATCACTGCCGAAATCATAGCTATCAATGCATTTCGATTCAGCGGGTTTCCTTTTGAATCCACAATGGCCGACCGATCCACATCGGTATCAAAAATTACTCCCAGATCAGCGTTTTCCCTTATGACTGCTTCACAAATAGATTGCATAGCCTCTTTGTCTTCGGGGTTTGGTACATGGTTAGGGAAATTGCCATCAGGATCTAGAAATTGACTTCCACTTGTATCAGCTCCAAGCTGATCGAGTACTTTTGAAGCAAAAAAACCACCTGCACCATTACCGGCATCAACAATAATTTTTATACCTAGTAGCGGTTTATCGAAATTAGATACAATATTGGCCTTTGAGCGAATATAATCAACTAAAAATGAAGAATATTCATCAATGAAACTCCATGATTCTACCGGATATTTATTTTCAATTGAAATAGTTTCATTTTCTTCAGCTATTCTCAGAATTTCAGTAATGTCTTTTTTATCGAGCCCACCTCTTTTTGTGAAAAACTTAAATCCATTACGGTTAAATGGCAGGTGACTGGCTGTAATCATTACTCCGGCAGTAGTAGCCTTTTCGCCTGAAACAGTTGTCATAAACATGGCTGGAGTAGATGCCAATCCACAATCGAACACTTTTGCACCGGCTTCAATCATACCTGTAGTAAATGCTTTTTTTAAATCATAACCCGAAATACGTGAATCTGTGCCGACTGCTACAGATACATTGGTTTGAGAAGTAAAATTCCATAGCCACTTCACAAAGGATTTTCCTAAAATCTGAGCAACTTCAGCCGTCAAATTCATTTTTTCCCCTATTACTCTTTCCATCGCAACACCGCGGATATCAGAACCATTTTGCAATTTTTTCCAATTCATATTATTTTTATTGTTATAATAATGTGTAGTCTAATCTCCTCATTCATTGATTAAATCGATAACAAAGATCGTCTTATAATATTAAATGTTTTCAAAATAAACATTGTAAATACAGCCTTTTTTGGAAGATAATAGTGGATGATTTTGAATTTTTTTTGTCATTTAAAAAAGCATATTTTGTTTATACTCATATTGTTGAATAAATTTTTATTTATTATCCATTATATAAGTTAGAGTATTTAAAAAAACACATAATTATTAGTTAAACACAAAGTACCCAAAGTGAAAAACTTAAAAGTTTTTCTTAGCGGCTTTGGAACTTAGCGGTCTTTGCGTTCAACATAAAATATTATTTCAAACATATATAATCTCTATTCCATTTTAATCCAATCCAACTCAAACAAACTGACGTTTTCCTGTCCATAAAACTTTAAGAAAACGGGAAGCACACCCGAAACTTTTGCTGTGATATTCATTGTGATTTCTTTACTTTCAATGCCATTTCCTGCCGGAATTTCGATATGAGCCAATAAAGTGGTTGCCAAACTTCCGGCGTAAATTTGTAATTGTCCGCCTGCATGTGGTGTTACTTTTACAGTAATTTTGGTAGGCGATTGGGTGAAATTGTAGTATTTATATGCGGCAGTATTTTGATTTTCGATGTGCGTCAGGGCTTCATTATCATCTGCCGTACGTTCAATTCGAACCTTGCCAGTGAGGTAACAAGCACTTGCAGCATCAATTAGCATGAATGGATTTAGCGGTGCTGCCACACCTTGGGTTGTCATTTCCACTTCGGGAATGGAACCATCGGTATTAAATCTGATGGGTTCAATACACAATTTTCGCATACTTGTGGAATTGTGCGTGGAGCGATGGTAAAACACATACCACTTATTTTTGAATTGCGCCACCGAACCAATATTATTCCAAACTAGCGGGTCGCAACCAAAATTATCGATAATTACGCCACCGTATTTATAAGGTCCCATCGGTTTTTTACTGGTGGAATAACCAATGGCAGTTGCCATTCCGCGACGGCTGATTTGAGTATAAACCATGTAATACAAGCCATTGCGCTTAAAGAGTTGGCCACCTTCGTGAAAATAATGTTCTTTTTCGTTCAAGACATTGTTGTTCAATGTTTCGGACTGGATTTCGGTCATGTTGGGTTTTAGTTTTACCACATGAAGTGAAAAAAAACCATAACAAAGGTACGATTGTCCATCCGTGTCTGTAAAAACAGAAGGAAGCATTTGATTTACACCTTCGAGTAGTTTTCCACACTTAAATGGGCCTGTTGGCGATTCACCTACTGCCACACCCATATCATTTCCGCCATTTTGGTGGCAATAATACAGAAAAAACTTTCCGTTCTTCAATGCACAATCGGGTCCATATAGCAAGTTGTCGAGGTAAGGAACTTCATCGTTTACGCCTTTCGAAGCAAAAACATTTTTATTCCAGGTCCAATCTATCATATTTGTTGTCGAAATCACATCGTAGCTTGTTGAACACATATGCTCCCTAACTTCATCCTTTGTACTGTAAACATACAGCTTACCATCGTTCCAAACACGAGCTGCTGGGTCGGCCAAATAGGTTCCGGTAGGAATAATTGGGTTTTGAGCTACAAGTTGAAAACCAACAATCAGTATAAAAAACGAAAGTAAAATCGATGTACGCATAGTAATTTATAAAAACTGACGGAGCTAAAAGTATTAGACCTCCGTCAGCATTTAAAAAGATGAACGAAATTGTTTTTTAAGAGAAAACGAATTTATTAACCAAGTTCGTTATAAGGGTCACTATTAAAATACTCCGGTGATTTATTCATTTCATTAGCAACCGGCTCACCGGGGCTTCCCGAAACCAATATTAAAGAAATTTCATTATCAATTATAATGTGATCCACCTTTGGTGTTTTGTAAGCTATTTTATTTGTTTCCATATTTCCATTATTTTTTATCAGTGTTTTCTTTGATTGTTATAAAATTACTTTTACAGTTTGAGTTCTACTACCATTGGTAAGTTGAACGCAATGTATTCCTTTTGTTTTTATATCAACCGAAATACTTTCACCTTTTTCGGTTTTTTGAGCCACAAGCCGTCCCGAAGCATCAAACACACAAACAATTGCTCCTTCGTTAAGATTTGTCAAGGCAATCTTTCCGTTAATTACACTTAACTTTGCATTTCCGAGTTGCGATGGATTAACAAAGCCCGTAGCCACTTTTTGAATACCAAGCGTAAAACGAGTATTATTTGTACCACTGGCCGCATCGTAGCTATAGTCCGATTTCATCAAATCGGTTGTAATGCCTTTCACATTATCGGTAAGTAATAATCCCGAAATATTAGTGGCTGCATTTGGTGTCATGCTAATTGTATGGATTCCTGTGGTTTTAGTGTAAATGCCTAAAGGCAAGTTGCTTACACTGTTTTCGGGCAATGCATTAAAGGCATAATCCAAATTATTCAATCGGGTATAAATTTGTGGATTCGTAGCGTCGGTCGTAATCCATTTTTCCAAATCGTAACCAATTTCGTAATCGTTGGTTTTGTCGTTATCCAATTTTAATAATGCATAATCGTTACCAGTTGCATTACTTACATTTAACTGAATACGAGTAGATTGTGTGGTTGTTGAAACTGACTTAACCGTTTGACGTCCGCCAATTGCAAAATTAATTCCTGTTGAAACCAACGGTGCATTTGCTTGTACAAAATAAGATGAGAATGGATTAATATCTGGTACATTTGCTTGATCGAAAGCTGTGTAGCCTCCCGAGCCATTGGTTACGTAAAAATTAAATGTACCACTGGTGCTTGAACCAATATATGGACTTAAAAATGGTTGTCCGATTAAATTCCATCCGTGATTATTTACAGCAGCTGCACCTGTATTGGCAAGCACTGCTACATTGCGCTGTGCATCAGCCAAAGCAATCAAGTTTTTATCGAGTGTAAACGACAATACATAATCGCCTGTCAATGTGCTAGCTAAACCAATTACATACCCTTTTTTAGCTGTAAGCGTTCCACCTGCAAGTACATTTTCCCAGTTTGAACCTACGCCGTTTTGAGCACGCAATCCACCGTTATATGATTTTATCCACCAGTTTGTACCCAAAGTCATGGTACCACTTCCCGAAACTTTTACAATATTGTCAACTGCCACATTAGTTGGGAACGAAACGTAATACCATTTAGCGTTGTCAAATGTTTTTTCGAGTTTCAAATTACCTGTAACAGTTACTGCACTGTTTACTTTCACGTTTGGTGCAGTATTTTTATCAGCAACAAGCGTTAAATCGCCTGTAATTGCCAACGGGCTATTAATCAATACTTTACTGCCCTGATTTGCTTTCAATGATTTAACAGTTTTGCTTGCATTTACTGTTAGAGTACCACTATTCAATACAAAATCAGCTTCAGGTGTATTTGCAACATCACTAATGTTGGTGTTAGAATTCAAAGCAACTTCAGTTGATTCAAAATTAGCGACTATTGTTCTAGCAGCCGATGCTGTAAATGTATAAGTAGAAGCAGTTGAAACTTCGGTTGCACCTTCAGTCCATTTTGTAAACCTATTACCTACCGTTGCAGTAGCAGTAAGCGTTACATCAGTTGATTTCTGATAAGTACCTGCACCAGTTACACTTCCTTTTGCACCATCATTAGCGCTAGCAGCAATTACATAATTAAGCGTTGGAAAATAAGTTTTTGCAACACCTGCTTTTTTCATTTCTACGTTCGAAAACACAAAAGGTGAAGCACCCGGATAAACTTCGAAATACATAGGGCCATTGGCGTTTAAACGATTTAAAGCTACCCCAGCAACATTATAAGTAATAGGTGCGGCTACTCCATTGATTTTAACTGTAATAGTATGCGTGGCTGCATCGCTTATAATTATTTCGAAATCAAAAGGACCACTATTACTGTAAGGAACGTAAGTTGTAGGGCTATTCCAAGCCCACATCTGTACGGCTTCACCGTATTCGTGTTCTGGCAAAATCTGAACCTCATATTTATTTATGTTTAACATAATACATCTACCTCCATTAGCACGGGTATTCCAAACGCCATTAGAGCCCACTTTGTAAGTAGTAGTTCCACCAGCAGCATCCACCTCGGCTTTAAATTTTATGGTTGTACCCCACCATTCATCGGCAAGTGCAGCTTTTTCGGTACGTATTCCCGTAAGTGTGGGCGTAATCGTACCATCATATTTTATTTTTTCGGCACCCGGTGTAGTTACTGTATACCAACCTCCAGTGCTGTTATCGGGACCAACTGCTTCGGGTATACTTACCGGAAACCATGCATTGGTACTCGAAAACATATTCATATTGGTATAAGCCGTCGGTGTACTAGTAAAATATTTTTTACTTACTGCTCCTTTGGTAACCTCTACATTGCGCATCTGAAAATCATTACCTGCAGAGTATTGGTAGTTTACCGAACAAAAATCTCCACTCAACGTGTTTATATCGGCAGGTGTAAATGTAGAAGCACCATTCACTCCATTGAGCTTAACACTTACAACACCTGCAGCACTAATATTAATGACAGCAGTATTCCAACCGTTCAATTTGTATTTATGCACACTTGTTCCATAATTTGCATCAAGAAGTGTTACACCACCCGCCCAAGAGGGATTATATGCAAAAATACCATAGTAATTAAACTGAACTTTGACTCCTCCATTTGCCCAATCTCCACCTGCTTGTCCAAACTGCCATATAATTGCATTCCCACTATTTGGCATGTAAAAATCAAATTTTACAGTCATATCCTTCCACGGTCCAGCTGTACCAAAGGTAGTTGCAATCCAATTGTTTGCACCACCCCAGTTGGTTGTAGCATCGCATTTTAATGCATTTGTGGTTGCATCGCTCGACCAAGTTCCATTTTGCCCCCACCATTCACTGCCTGGTTCGGCAGCATTGAGCAATAAATTGAATGAAAATAAAAAAAGCATAAGATAAATAATTTTACTCATAACTTTACATTTTTAAAATTTATATAAAAGAATAATTGATTTTGTAATGCCAAAAATAATACTATCAAAAAGAATAGAATTGCCTTGATGTAACAAAAAATATGCTTTTTTGTAACATTTTATAAATGGCTGATATACAGTCTTTTGCCTTTGTTCTTTTGCTTAATGTAAATTGACAAAATGATTATACCTAGGATTTATAAAACATAAAAAAAGTATGAATGGAAAATTAGATACCATTCATACTTTTAGTTTATGTGAAAAAAACTAGTAAATACTTGTTTATTGTTTCACTACTTTCCGAGAATATACGTTTTTAGAACCTTTCAAACGTAAAATGTATGTTCCAGCAGGATAATTGCTAAAATCTAATTGAACAGATGCGGCATTTTGAATACTTTTCTCCAGGCTAACCCCAGTAAGTGAAAGTATTTCAACTGTATAATTTTCCTTATCAGAATTCTTATTCACAAAATTGAGTGTAGCAATAGATTTTATTGGATTTGGAAAAACTGAAATAATGTCATTTTCATTATCAATGGCACTCAGAATTGTAGTTGTTTCGTTTAATGTAATATTTGTCGAAAACGTTGGCGATTCGCCCGACACATTCTTTATTTTAAAGTAAACCGTTTTACCACCATTGTTGGCTGATAAAGTATAATTGAAACTTGCATTGTAGATTACCCAATTTGCACCAGTAAAAGATGCATTTTCACTAATCATATAATAAGCTGGTGTTCCACTAGTTAACGAATACTGATTGGTAACTTTTATCGTTCGACTAATGGTGGAGGCAGCTCCATTGTTCAATAGCAAGCCAGCAATCTGTGGAGCTGCAACCGAATTAACTTGCGCATTGTAGGTATATGGCAAGCCTAAAAAGCTTACTGTAATTGCAGCAGCTGTTGGTTCTAAATAATAGAAATCGTTGTAGGTTGGCGTAAAATAAGTACGATCCGTTTTGTAAAAGGTAATGTTTGCATTGTTAATATTTTTTTTGCGCATAAATACCATATTATTTCTAAATTTTATGTTTGTATGGCCATCTGAATTTCTTGAAAGTGAAAATTCAGTATCGGAAGTACCACTTTTGATATTCCCGGCAAAAAGATTCTTTTGAAAAATGATGTTTGAACACCCACCAAACGAACCTCCATTCATAATAAGTACCGAATGACCGTCGTTGTTTATAAATTTAGAATTCTGAATGGTAACTAAATCGGTATTTGTCTCAAAATCGAAACCGCAACCATCCGGATTGCCCTGATTGAGCACTTCGGAAAACTCACAACTATCTACCAACATTTTTTGGCAATTTGAAAGAATTACACCCGTAGTGCCGTGAGGATATGTTCTGCCCGGAGCTGACGCACCCATGGTTACACGCACGTTTTTAAAGAGTCCCCAACCGTTTGCATCGGGTTGCATCACGCCATTTACATCGGCTACTGCACCACCATTTACACCATCAAAGGCGATTGCGCCATTTACTACACCTGTGGCGGTACAGTTATTTAGTTTTACTTTGTTTACCAATTGACGCCAAATATTGGCACCGCCATTCGAAACAAATGGCCAGTAAAAAACACTCATTACGCCTGCAATTGCCTCGTTGAACTGACAGTTATATACTTCCAGTTCGGTAAGCACGGTAGTGTGTGTGCCGCTTACAGTCTGATTTCCAAAAGTTTGACCGCCAATGAAAATGGCTGCCGGAAAAACATATTCGCGAACACCACCATCCGCAGCACCGTTAATAGTTTGCAAATTTCCTTTTACAGCTGCTAATTGGTTACTAATTTCTAAGGTTTTATCCGACGCCGAGTTAATAGCTATCATTAC
>CAYXQZ010000016.1:0-16712 GCA_964466415.1 uncultured Paludibacter sp. | reverse complement strand
CCAGCACCACGTATTTCGAGGCGACTATTCCAAACGGATCCACTTTTGAGTAAAATTTTGGTGCCGGCAGCAAGTACGCGGTTGTTTACATTGGCAAAAGTTTTCCAAGCATCTGCTTCCGAATGTCCACTTGACGCATCATTGCCATTTACAGCATCGATATAGTACGAACCCGTGAAAGGAACAACTGGATGGAAGTATTTTTTTGTACTTGCACCTTTTGTTACGGTTAGGTTTTTGAGTAAAAACGGACTAAATCCCGGACAAAAAGTGGCAAATGATCCAGCAGCATTCAGCACATTGATATCTGCCTGATAGGTGGTAGGACATTGGTATCCGTTAATAGTTACTGTAATTAACCCCGTGGCACTTACATCAATAATAAATGAATTATATGCTCCTGGAATAACGGCTGTATTTTGGAAATAACTGTCATTAGATGATAACTTTACAGCATTATTATAATCAAAATTTTTCAGTGCCTGCATTTGATAGATATTCCCAACTATCATAATACCCGTACCCGGAAAACCTGCATTAGAACCCAATATTACAATAAAATTTTTAGCGCCATTGGCTGAAATATAAGCATCGTAAGTCAACCTGACACCAGCAAACGAAGGAACGCCCAAATTTCCAAACGAAGTGGCAACCATAGCTGAATTTCCGGGATTACCCACAAAAGATAATTCGTTGGCATTTGTAACTGTCCATTCAGCAGTTTGACCAAACTGAGGCCAAAAATCTGTAGGAAAAACAGCTGAAGCATTAAACGAAAAAAAGGTAAGCGAGAGAATTAATATTCCGAAGAATTTTGATAGTTGGTGCTTCATCTTTGTTTTGTATTTAGTTTATTTCGAACTGTTTATTTCAAACCTTGTAAATAATCTTTGAAATTAATATATTGTTTATCTGATTTTTGAAAAGTAATTGGGCGTGGATTTAGCCACTCGACCATAGTACTTTTTATGGAAGTGGCAAAAAACATATTGCCAATAGGGTCGTAATGTCCGGTAAAGTATTTTGCGAAATACTCTTCTGGGGTAGCTCTGGTTTTTTTGAAGTCTTCGTAATGTACCACGTTCATATCGAAGAAGTTAAACTTTTCTTTTTTCAAATAATCAACCATAACCTGATCGGCACGAGGCACGTTGAACATAAGCTGACGAGTTACTTTGAATGGGTCGAAAATAACCACCAACAAGTTTTTGTCATTAGCTTTGGCATAAGCCTTTACTTTATCCAAAATATACAAATTGGCAGCATATCCGAAGGTATCAAGCAATTTTTCGACTTGCAAAGACATGTTTTTTGTATCGTTCACATCAAAATCTACCTTGAGCCATTTTGCCAATTGCACCATCTTGAGTGTATCAAAATCCGAAGTATAACCTTGCACATAATTTAATGCCTGCAACGCCAGATTATCTTTCAAATTTTCGTACATCCATTCTGGATCAGTCATTTTATAGAGCAGTTTGGGTGTATTCAATTTGTTATCGTGCTCGGTAAATTCTCCTGTTTTCAAATCAAAATCCATATAAGGCCAAAAATTACCGTGCAAACTGAACCCTGGATCCATTTTATCGTTCCACGGTTTAATAGCCATATAGCGTGTTTGCAATAAACTACGTTGGTGGTCGTCTCCCCAAACATAAAAAACGATGTTTTTAGCTTTATACTTTGTGGCTTCTTCTTTGAGCATACGGCGGTACGATTGGTATGCGCCATATCCACCCATTCCGTAATTCCGAATGGGTTCACCAAAACTAGCAGCCAACATTTCCTCCCATGTTTCACCATCTGATGCTTGGTGACATTGAGCAAAACTATTGCCGTACACATTAATGCGGCAAGGTTTATCTTTGTAATTCACTTGCGTACGAGCACCATTTTTTTGAACAGTTGATATGGTAAAATTCTTACTGTGTCCATCGTGTGGCATCGAATTGCCTAAAATATAACCCAGTTCCGGACTAAATTGGGCCCAAGTACCTTTATTGCTCAAAAAAACATCAAGCTCTGCTTTGCTGGCTACGTTTTGTTTGATATATTTTTCGTAGGTAGTTTTCTCAAACTTTGTTTGCCCGTAAATCATTGTTATTGATACTATAATAAGAATAAAAATTATTTTAAGTTTCATAAAGAGAGTTTGAAAGGTTTGATGTTTGAAAAGTTCTGTTTATTTTACATAAAAATGCATTCCACGAATATATATCGTTGGTGTTTCAGCACCGGGATAATAGAAGCTTATTTGCAAAGGATTGGCAGTATAAGACGATTGAGGAAAATTAATTTCTCCGGTAAAATCATAATCAATGGTTGACCAACCTGACGAAGCCGGCAATGCATTAATGGCTGTAGGACCCACAAAATTGGGTACATTTACAAAAAACACCAATGCAGTTTGAATATCACACTTATACTCAAATTTGAGGTGATTTTGTTCGCCTGGCAAAAATGCCCTTGCTAATGGCAATGTGCGTATATAGTTTGTGTTTTTTAGCAATTTATATGAATATACATTTCGTGTAATAAGGTTGAACCCACCTTCGGCAGCTGTAATATCCTGAAAATTAGCAATATCACCCCCATCTTTACTAGTTAAAGTTAACCATAAACCTGTATTTACAATAGCTTCTTCTTGTATGGTACGTTTTCTGAATTTTATGTCTTTAATTTCGATGTTTGCAGGCACGGTGGGGTTTGCAATCTTTAAAGTAAGTTTAAAGTAAGAACCAATTCCTCCCCATGCATTTGTGGCTATTAAACCTTGCGATGTTCCTAAATCCCATGAATACTCCTTCCATTCCGAACTTACATCCATTGTTCCCATATTGGCAGCAGCTGTCGCTTTGGTAATATCCAAATTAATAATGGGCGAAATGGATTTGGTGGTTTTATACTTGCAAGTAAACACACAAGCGGCAGGATCGATTACACCACCAATGCGTGCTGTTGTAAAATTGGGGTCTGTACCGTTGGTCGTAATGGTATATGTTGCGGTGGAGTCAGTTAGATTTGACTCTTGAAATTTCATATTGGTAGCCTTTTTTATAAAAAAAGAGCCATTTGAAGCTGGAACTTTAGCAGAATACTCGTAGCCATAAATATCTTTATAACTGAGTTGAGTTGGTAATTCCTGATTACAAGCACTTAATGCTAAAGTTAGCAATATAAGCCATACATTATACTTTTTCATGTACTGAATTTTTTTTAATCATTATATTTAATCAACAATAAAAGTAAAAGATTTTGCCACTTCGTTGCCATCAATATCTTTTACCACCAGCATAATTTCGGTATCGGTCGACGCAAAAATCACCCCTTTTACTGTTTCTTTCAAGCTGTTTGCTTGTCCGGCAACCAACACTTCTTTGGTTATTTTTTTTGAAGGAATGGCAATATCGAAAAATACTGTTTTCAAATCAGTGATAGTTGTAGTTGCTGCAACTTCAAAACGATATTCGATGCGCGTATTGGCAGTTACATGAACGGTAGAAGCTGCTGTAACATCATCGTCGTTCACAAAAATTTGAATAGTAGGAGGGGGGCTGATTTTATCCGATGTACAAGCACCTAACGATAGTGCAATAACTAAAGTAAGTACAATATAAAGTTGATTTTGCAACTTATTCATATTAATAATGTTAGTTGTTTTCATAATTATCAATTGTTTGTAATTGGTTTTTTATCTACAACCATCGAGAATGTTAAGGTTTGATTGTTGGCTGTAGAGCCACTTCTCGGGTTAACATAAGTTACTTGTATTAATCCATAACGTCCATCGGCAGTTTTAAAGGAAATAACATCTTTGGCTTTAATATTCAGAGCAGCTTTTCCATCGGGCAATAAGGGCATAACTGATGGATAATTTGCTGCTGCTTCGTACTTAACTTTCAAATCGGCAGAGTTTTTTACATTTGCTTTAATCCAAGTGTTAACAGTAGTACCAACGCCCCATTTTTTAAACGTAATTGGCTGATTTAAATTGTTGACAGCCGAAGGATAGTTTCCGGTATACCAATAATCGTCAAACGAAACAAAGCAGGCTAACACTTGCGATTGCGCTTCTAAATAAGCAAATCCAAAATCCATTGCAGCAGGGTCGTTGATGGTATTCGCTACAAAAAATGTGCGACCCGACTCTAAATTAATGAATGTCTTCGATGTGCCATTGATTAGTCCGTCGTAAAGTACAATTGCCATAAAACGCGAAACATCTAAATAAGCATTTATTTGATGTGTTTTAAATTGGCGGTTATTGTCTTCCACATAAATTGAATAACGGATATCGTTCTGAATATTTTTGATAGTATCCACCAGTGTCCAGGTTGTACCATTCAAATTTTCGACTTTCGACAAAATTACCGGCGCTTGCTGATTCACACCCACACCTTGGAAATTGGAAAACTCAATTTTTGATATTCCGTTTGGCGAAGTAACTTCAAATTTATATACTATGGTATCGCCAAGCTGAAACCGCTTTTCGGTATTGTCCAATGCTTGTCCTTTTTTGGCAATTCCGGCTGTAATAACAATTGGATTATCAACTGCTACTTCACTGCAACCAATCCAGCCGAGAATAGGCAGAAGGATTAAAAAAAATCTTATCTTGCTCATAATCTATTGATTATATTATTTCAATTATAAATTATCAATTGTAAATTATTAATTATTGTATTACCACCAATTTTGAGTCCAACTAGGGTAAAGATACATTTCGGAATATGGAATTGGAAAATGTTCCATACCGGCCAAAAACTTACGGGTTTCAACCACATAGTTTGTATCGTAGGTTTTAACTGTATTTGTTAAGGTAATATTTACACCCCTAAGCGGTAAGTTTTCCGTCGTATTTGCAATTAACCACCGACGTACATCCCAGAACCGATGACCCTCGAAAGCCAATTCCATCTGACGTTCGCGACGTATTATATCGTTTGTTAGTGTACCAGTTAATGCCGTATTTCCAGTGTTTTTTCCTGCTCTGAGACGAACAATATTAATTGCTTCCAATGCATTCAAATCTGTACCGGTAATGTATCCTTTTTTTGTATTACCGTAAGCATTAAACATGGCTTCGGCATAATTCAATAACACCTCAGAATAACGGAAAATATACCAAACATGTGGCGTATTTGTTCCTATTGGTAAAGTAACGGAATCTTGTACAAATTTTTTAAGGTAGTATCCGGTTGAAGTTGAATTCTTTTCGCCAATTCCATCTTTACCGCCACGATAACTCTCAATTGGGTTACCATTTACAATTTCTTCATCGCGATAAATTGTTTGTGAAAAACGATAATCTTTATTGGCAAATGGAGTAGTAGCAGTATAAGTTGGCAAATTATATGCATCTGCTAAGTTCTGCGACGGACATGTGGCATTGGAGCATACACCGTTCACATTCACATATTTAGGGAGTCCTCCTTTCGGATAATTCCATGTTTCCATAAGGTTATTATCCAAAATATCTACTCTATTATCCAAAATATTCTCGGTATTTGCCACTGTTCTGTCAAACTGAAGTTTGCGATAACTGATATCAACGCTGTAAATACCCGAATTGATAATGGCTGCAGCTGCTTTGGCGGCACTATCGCAATAAGCAGTATTGTAAGTACCACTGTTATATAGTGGGCTCGCGGCGTAAAGAAACAAACGACATTTTAATGCCAGAGCAGCTCCTTTGGTAATTCTGCCCAAATTATTCGATGTCCATTTTCCTGCACTGTACGGAGAATTAGGCATTTTTGCTATCGAATCAAATTCCGAAATGACACCATTCAAAGTTCCAGAAATATAATTCACCATTTCGGCAGTGGTGGCTTGTTTTAGTGCTTTGGCTTCTTGTTCGGTAATCACTTTATCAACAATAGGTACTTTTCCATACATTTTCCAAAGTTGAAAATGAAAATACGCTTTAAAAAACTGTGCATCGTTACGATACGCTTTCAGATTTACCAAGAAAGTATTATATTTAACTTTGTTGTCGGGATGTTTTTTATAGTCTTTATAAAAATTAAACTCAGTATTGGTAGTTGTATCCGAAATTTCCAGAAAATGACTGGCATTGTTTATTCCTTGGTACAAAAATCCCCAAGCTCTGTTGTAAGGTGTATTGTACGAATTCCAGCTGCCCTGATTAAATGAGGTAGTTGTTCCAAAAGGAACGTTGCTTTCGGCTTCGTCGCATGCATTTGCAAGCATTGTAATGCCTACTTCCTGAAATCCATTATCGAAAGAATGATACAGATTATCCCACAAACCGGTGATAAACTCCTCGTTTTTTACTACTAAATCTCTGCCTATAAGCTCTTTATCATTTACCTGATAAAAATCTTCGCACGAAGTGGTCAGAAAAATGAATAGGCTGAGGAATGTTAGTATTCTTATTTTAGTTCTCATATTTGCTTGTTTTTACAAATTTTCTATGTGTTTTTTCTATCAAAACGAAACGCTAAGGCCTAAACTATAGGATTTCATGGAAGGATATATTCCCAATGTTTCGGGGTCGCCATGTTTATACTCTTTGGCAAACGTAAATAAATCTAAACCTAACAAATACACCCGAGCGGAATTGAAACTAATTGCTTTTAGCCATGCTTTTGGAAGTTCGTAGCCAATTTCGAGATTACGAAGTTTAAAATAATCGGCCGATACCAACCACATTGAACTGGGCTGACTGTTATTTGCATTTGCTGTTGTCGAAAGCCTTGGGTATTTTGGTGCATCGAAATTAGTTGGCGACCAACTATTTTCGGTAAATGTTTTGTAGGCATTTCCCTGCGTACTGAAGGGCACTTCATATCCTCCCAGCATAACTGAACTATTCATGGTGCCTTGTCCTAAAGCCGAAAGATAGATTCCTTTGTATTTTAAATCGATCGAAACTGAATACTCGAACTGAGGAATGTATGAATAGCCTAACGGCACCATATCCGAAATATCAATTCTGTTGTCGCCAGTATTGTCTTTATAAATAGCATCGCCGGCTTGCGTGTAGCCAAATGTTTGTTTTACAACAGCATTGGCAGCTTCAGCATCGGTGGCATAAAAACCAATTTGCTCATAACCAAAATATTGGCCTATTGGCATATTTATTCCGCTCCGATTGTCTACGCCTGGCAATGGAATAACATCTGGTTTTTTTACCATTTTACTCTTATTGTGCCATATTCCACCGTTAACTAAATAACTGAAATCACCTTGTTCGCCAAAATAATCCACACTTAACTCATATCCCTGATTATTAACTTGTCCGCCATTCAGATACGACAATCTTCCGGCAAAACCCATGGTAGAAGGCATCATATTATTCCAAGCAATAATGTCGGTTCTTTTGTCGAAAAAATAATCAAATTTCACATTTATATGATTGATTAGTGTAGACTCAAAGCCCAAATTCAGTTTATGCGATAAATCGGCAGATAAATTCGGATTTGCTAATGGTCCAAGTTGGTACGAAGCTCCCGAAGGGGCAAACGAATTGGTTTCGCCAAAATTTACACCGCCAAATTTTTGATAATATTGAGCATAATTCATTCTGTTTTTTGCATTGTAACCCGGAAAGAGCTGGCCACTTCCACCACCAACAATACCATAAGAGGCTCTCACTTTGAGGTAATCAATTTTATCGTTTTGGCTCAGAAAATCTTCTTTGCTTGCAATCCATGCCACCGAGCCTGTCGGAAAAAATTTGAACCGATTGGTTGGATTGTATTGTTCCTGACCATAATAACTGCCAGCAAATTCAGCAAAATATTTATCGTTATTGCTATAAGCCAATCGCAAACCCAATCCGCCATTATCGTAATTATAAGGATTTGAACTGGTAATTTGTTGTACATAACGATCCATGTGATACATTAACAGTCCATCAATTTTATGCACTCCAAATGTACGGTTAAAGGTTGCATTCGCTTCAAAAGTCATGCGTTTGTATGTAACTACATCCGACCCCCAAGCCAAGTTGGTGCTGTCGCCATGTTGCGTGTAAGTAGTAGTAGCTAAATTCGATGGATCATCAATAGAATAGGTAGCAAAACCACGTGTTTTATTGTCCCAAAGTACCATCCAAGTAGTTGACGAACCAGCTGCTCCTAATTTCAACCCTTTCAGGGCGTTGTCAAATGCATATTGCAGGCGCAAATTCACATCCAGGTTTCTTTGCAAAAAGGTTTGATAACCCGTTTGCGAAATCATGCCGAGAGGATTGCTTTTGTAAGTTGCTGTACCACCAAGTGTACCATTCGGGTTTTTTACAGCATATTCCTGTGGTGGCGTTTGGAGCAGCGCACTGATAATTCCATCAACACCATATCCGGGATAGTTACGGTTATCAAAACTAACAGCCACATCTATCGAAGCGGTTAATCCTTTTAGCACATTAACATCTAAATTAGTACGTACATTCACTTTGTCCATTGTTGCCTGAGTAGAATATTTATTCAAATCACTGAATTTTAATATCCCTTGATTGGCTATATAGCCCAAGCTTACCATGTATTTCGATCGCTCATTTCCTCCGCTAATGTTTAATCCGCCGGTCATTACCGGTGCGCTACTTAACAAAAAGTCTTTCATGAAATTATTGTCGGGGTGCGTGTATTGATAATCTCCACCCTGACCGTAAAAAGGAATGTCGGTTACTGGGTCGTATTTGATGGGAAGCCCATCATTTAAACGTGCTTGATTGTAATAAGTGGCGTATTCTTTTGCATTGAGCAATACTGGTGATTGTGTTGGCTGTTGTATGCCGTAGTTGTAATTTACATCCACTTTCATTCCGCCAATTTTTCCTCTTTTTGTAGTAACCAACAATACACCGTTGGCAGCATCCATTCCATACAAAACAGTTGCCGAAGCATCTTTCAGTACCGATACACTTTCAATTTCATACAACGAAAGTTGGTTATATTCCGCTCTAAACCCATCCACAATAACCAATGGCTTAGTGGAATTAAATGTGCCCTGACCACGGATAGTTAATGACGGAGCACTTCCCGGAGCACCCGAAGTTTGACGAACAAAAAGGCCTGGCAATCGACCAACCAATGCATTGCCCACCATAGGAGTAACACGTTTAGTTAAATCATTTGCATAAATAGTGCTAATGGCAGCAGTAACAGCATTATAATTCTGTACGCCAAAAGCTACATTCACAAGAGGATTTTGAACCGAATCAATTTGATGTGTTCTATAAAAATCTTTATTGCCTTGGGCTGAAATTACTATTGAAGACAGTAAAAGCAACATTGTAAAAAAAAGGCTTTTTCTATCTGAATATATTCGCTTTTCTTTCATTATTGTATCATTATTTGGTTATAAATAATTTCTTTATTAAAAATTCGTTTTCAAATCATCAAATCTCCCTACCATCCCGGATTTTGAATCAGTTTTGATTTCTGAATTTCTTCCAACGGGAATGGATATAAATAGAACTTATTTGAAAAGAAGCGTGGTTCACCCAATGGTTTCCGTGTAAAAGTAGGATTGTTGGCAGTACCTGTAACATCCAGCCCTGTCATTTGGCCTCCAATATATCCATCACCCATTTTCCAGCGTTTCAAATCGAAATATCGGTGTTCTTCAAATGCCAACTCAACGGCACGTTCTCTTTTAATTCGTTCGCGCATATATTCTTGCGTGTCCTGAAAACCGGCAATGGTTTCGATATTCGGTTGCCCGGCACGGTTGCGAACAGCATTTATCATATCACGTATGTGCTGTTTGTGTCCGTTAGGGTCGTATTCGTTCCAGGCTTCGGCAGCCATTAGATAAATTTCGGCTAAACGAATGTAAGGCCAGAAACAATTATGGAAAGATAATTCGCCAGTAATTTCCTGATCTTTAAGGAATTTGCTGTAATAATATCCCGAACAATTATCCACAGACTCGGGACGATTGGCTCCTTTGTCTGTTGCCGAACGAAACGATATATCAATAGTAGGTTTTGCAACTCCCTCAAGCTTGTACCCATGATAAAACATACTTCCGTAAAAACGTGCATCCAAATTTTCGTATGGTGTAGTTGAATTGTAAAGAGTAGCCGGCTGATCCGATCCATCTTTCATTTCGTACATATCTACAAAATTTTGAGTTGGAATAACGTTACAACCTACCGAAAGTAACAATCCTGTCCCCATTCTTCCCCAAGGAATTCTGTAATATCTACCCCATTCAGTTTCGTTATAAGTTTGAGCTAGTCGGGTTCCCCAAATAATTTCGGTATTCCGAATTGGATCATTCGGAAAATAGTAAACAGAGGCTTTGTAAGCTTCTTTGAAAGAAGAAACTCCTGCGTCTCCATTTTTAATTAATTTATAACCATTGGCTAGTGCTTCCGTTAAAGTTGCATCAGCTGCCTCAGCTGCTAATTTCCATCTTTCCTTGTCATAAGTAGGATATTTTATCAAATCCTGACGACTAAATGAAGGAAAATAGGATTGGTTGTCGGATGGATTAAAAAGTGGACTTGCACCCCACAAAAGCGTGCGGGCTTTCAAAGCCATAGCCGCTATTTTGTTGATACGACCAAATTCTGCGCCTTCGGTTTTTACGGGTAAATCGGGTATAGCTTTATTCAATAAATTTACCAACGAATCTACTGATTGTGCAATAGTTAATCGTTCTGTTGAGTAGGTTTGACTTAATTTTGTATATTCAGGCACCCAAGCCAATCCGCCATAACGCTTGAAGTTTTCGTATTGCTTGGCAGCCACAAAAGCGCGAGCTTCGGCTTTTCTTTTTTTGATAATTGCTGCATCACCGTCTTTTACCATGTCAATTTTATCAATATATAAAAATGCACTTCGAATGGACTGATAGTTAAACATCCATTTATCTTCGAGATAAGGGTATTGTAAATCGGACGACAAAGTTCCTTTTAAATAATAATTAATACCTTGCACCGACCAATCATTAAGTTGGGTATGCGCTTCGTCGCACAAATTAGTTGTATTATGGTTCATCAAGCGGAAGGCGTAGTTCCAAGAACCATCTTGTCCCATATATGTAGGATAACCCCATGGAGCAAAAGCGTAAGCAGCTGCTAACACTTTATCTGCATCTTTCATTGTACTAAATACTACGTCCTCTGTAAGTCCTGATGCATCAGGTCTTTCTAGGAAATCATTACATCCTAATAGTGTAGTAAGCAACGTAAGTATGGCTATTTTTGAAATTAATTGTTTCATGTTCAAAAAGATTAATAAGTATCAATTAAAAGGTTACATCAATTCCGAAATTAAACATTTTCATTACGGGATAGTACGATTCCCAACCTCCGCCACCCGACCATGCTTCAGGATCATAATTTTTCATGCGATCATCTAACGTCCAGGTAACTAAATTTTGAGCCGTTAACGATAGCCGTATATTGCTAATCGACAGTGGCTTTGTCCAACTTTTTGGTAATGCATACCCAATCTGTACGTTTTTTATCCGGACATAGGTATCATCGTACGCCCAAAAAGTGGAAGGTATAAAATTCGATTTCGTTTCAGACAACTCGGCGAACGAACTTAAAACAGGATAATTCCCATCACGGTTATAAGGCGTCCATCTGTCTTTAATCCAGTCAAAAACAGCTTTATCACCACCTTGTCCCAACCGCTGCGAAAAGCCACTTGGCATATAAATCATGCCTGATGCACCTTGTAGCAATGCCGAAAAATCGAATCCCTTGTATGAAAACCCAAAAGTGCCAGCAAAAGTAGTGCGTGGAGTTATATTGCTGTAATCCAGCGGCACTCTGTCGTTATTATCAATTTTCATATCACCATTTACATCTTTGTATCTTACGTCACCCGGTACAGGAAATGGTTCATAAGTATTATAAGGATTATTTGGGTTGTTTATTTCAGCATAACTATTCCAATATCCTTCGGCAATTAATCCGCGCGACATTTGCAATGGTAGCCCTTGATTGTAAAGCCATGGATAATCTTTTTTCGATTCGGAAAGTAAAACAGCATTATTTTTAGAATAAGCCAATGTTAATTTTGCGAAATAACTAAAATCTTTCCCAATGTCATCGTTCCAACCCAATTCAACCTCTATACCACGGTTTTGCACTTTGGCATAATTAACTGGTCTTGTATATGACTTTGTGAGAGGAGAAACACTCCATGAGTGTGGAAAGTTAGGAAAAAGAAATCCTGGCAATGTTTCCATATTGGTAAGAATATTGTCCCTATCTTCCTGAAACACATCAACAACCAAACTCAGTTTGTCTTTAAAATATTTACTATCGAAACCAATATTCGTTTTTCGGGCTGTTTCCCAAGTTACATTTAAGTTAGCTGCCGAACCTTCTTGGATTCCCGGAATTCCATTTACACCCCCCGAGATATTGCTCTGTTCACCAAATAAACCACGATATTGCTGCGGGAAATAAACATAATTTCCCGGTATATATAAAAACCGGTTATTACCTATACGGTCGCTCCCCACTTCGCCATACGAAGCACGAAACTTAAATGAACTTATGGCTTTAATAGGTTTCATAAAAGGCTCGTCTGATAAAAGCCAACCAACTGAATAGGCAGGGAAAACTCCAAAACGCTGACCAACAGGGAAATTCTCAGAACCATTAATACCTAAGTTAAATTCTGCAAAATAGCGGTTTTTGAAATTATAAGTCAACCTGCTTACAAAACCCTGATAAGCAACTGGAACATCAGGGAATGCCGATTCGAAATAATGTCTTTTTTCCTGATTATATAAAGCCAAACCGGTAACGGAATGATCGCCAAAAGTACGGGCATAATTCAAGGAAGCTTCCATATAATACTTTTTGCGCTTATCAGGCATTTGTCTGTTTATCAGCATTTCACCATCAAATCCTGATTCTATAAATATAGGTTCGTTTGTAGCAGGATCTCTGGTAATGTCTACCCTTACATGAGCCGAACGTGTATTGTACCAACTTTCTGTATAAGAGTCAAATGCGAATTTTCCGGCAATTGACAAACCTTTGGTAATATCATCCAAATCGTATTTTGTCGAGAACATGGTATTAGCCGTAATTTGCTCACGATTATACATACCACCACTTTGCACTGCTACAAAAATTGGATAACCATTAGCCGAAACTGGAAGGTTAGAAATTACCATGTGATTATTTTCGTCGAATCCGGGCGAAATCCATGGTACTGACATGTACATTGATGTCCAGAAACTATTATTGCCAGGACTGGAAGCACCTTGTCGGTTTTCGAAACGTGCATCAATATTAATACTTGCCGAAAACTTTTTGCTGAATTGGAAATCCAAGTTCGAGCGTACGTTCATCCTGTTGTATTTATTGTTAGGATCAAATCCATAACTCGGATTGCTTTTTATTAACCCAGTTTCGTCGTAATAACCTGCCGAACAAAAGTACTTTACCAAATCGCTACCGCCACTTAAGCTCAGGTTATGTGAAGCCTTCGGTGCATAATCACGAAGCATATATTCGTTTATGTTTAAATCGGGGTAGAAAAACTCATTCAAATGATAGCGATAATTATTCATTTCGTCGTAACTCTTAATGGCAGGTTTACCATCATTATAGTTTGCCTCATTTGAATATAATATTGTTTCGTAAGAATTGAGCGTGTTCTTCAGATTGGTAGGTTGTGCAAGACCATAATTAAAGGAGTATGAAACCACTGGTTTTCCGGATTGACCTCTTTTGGTGGTAATAATAATAACGCCATTGGCACCTTTTACTCCATACACAGCTGTGGCAGAAGCATCTTTAAGTACCGATATGGATTCAACATCGTTTGGGTTAATAGATTCCCAACCCGACACATTACCTAAGGTTTGTCCAGCAATATCTGTTGGGTCTTTTGTGGCTATTCCACCTCCGGTACGTTCTACTCCATCAACAATTACCAAAGGTGAAGCATCATTCAAGGTGCTGATACCGCGAATATTAATACGAGGTGTTTCGCCTCCAGGAATACCAGTTTCCTGAACCGAAACCAGACCATTTAAACGACCCACCATGGCGGTGCCAAGACTTCCTGTTGGTGCTTTAGTCAAATCTTTGCCCGTAGTAGTCGAAATAGAACCTACAACCGACACTTTCTTTTGCTCTCCGTAACCAACCACAACAACCTCACCTAAAGTTTTTGCATCTTCCTCGAGTTGAATTCGGAGTAGTTTTTGAGCATCGCTTTTCACCTCTTTGTCCGAATAACCGATATAGCTTATCTTGATAATTGAACCTGTTTGAGTTTTCAATTGGAAGTTACCATCCAAATCAGTAATTGTACCAATTGAAGTTCCTTTAATAGTGACATTTGCACCAATAATTGGTTCACCCATTTCGTCAACCACCTTACCTTTAGTTGTAAAAGTGTTTTGTGCCGAGATTTCAAAGAAGGTTAACACAAAAATGAACAATAACATATAAGTTTTGTAACTAAAAAAGTAGTTTAAACTTTTAGTCCATATAGCAGGCATTTCAATTAAGTAATGATTCATAGCATATATTTTTGAATAATTTAAAATCTAAGATTGCGATACAAAAGTAATCTTGACATTGTGTTTTTAAAAGTCCAAACGTATCATTCGAAGTGTCTTTTTGTAACATAGATTGTAATCGTTTAATAAAAAGGCAATTACAAATAAACTTCTAAATTTGTTGGCTTAATTATTTTGCATTAAAACAAAAAAAAACAGACTCAAAACCAACTTTCTTTGAATCTTTTTCTTATAATCTCATTACAACTCAAAGCCTACTTCCCGGTATTCTTTGCTTTTGTAATCGACTTAAAAAAATCATGTATTGACATTCCAAAGCGAGCTTTGAAGTTTTTGTTAAAATGAAAGCTGCTGTTTACGCCTATTTTGAGCATTACGGTTTCTATATCTCGTTCACCTTTTTCGAAATACTTCTTTGCTTCATCCAATTTAATTTCCCGTATATATTCAGAAGTCGATTTACCTAATAAAGCAACCATTTTTCGATGCAGTTGCATTCGACTAATCGACATAGCATCGCACAAAAAATCAATTGAGAATATTGGGTTTTCAAGATTTTCCAGAATTATTTTATTAAATTTCGACAAAAACAACTCCTCCCGTTTCTGCAGTTTAATCTCGTAACCATTTTTTTCTTCTTCTCCTTTTTGAGTTTTTTTATTGCGTAAGTAGTTGGTAATTTTGAGTAACAATGATTTGGTAGAAAATGGCTTGGCAATAAAATCTTCTGCACCAGCCTCCAATGCTGCAATTTCTTCGTTTTCTCCAGCTTTTGCAGTTAATACAATGATTGGAATATGGCTTGTACGGTAATCATTACGAACCATCTTTATTAAGGTAAGTCCATCTACCTGAGGCATCATTACATCCGTTAAAATTAAATCGGGAGTATATCGCAATGCTTTATCAAATCCATCCTGACCATTGATTGATTCAAAAATACAGTATTTATTATTGAGGCTTTTTACTAAATACGACCGCAAGTCGTCATCATCTTCAACAATTAAAACGGTCGCTTTCCCAATCTCGTTTTCTTTTGTTTGCAAATCTAAATCATCTTCATTTATTACATTTTTAGGTTCTTCCAAAAGGACTTCCGAGGCAATATCAATAGGCAAATTAATTGTTATTTGTGTCCCTTGTCCTTCTTTAGATTCTATTTTAATCATTCCACCACATAAATCTACTAATTGTTTTACAAGCGACAAACCAATTCCAGTACCATTTATAGAATCAGCAGCCTGATAAAATCGTTGAAATATATTAGGTAAATCCTTTTCAGGAATACCACACCCTGTATCTACGATTTTTAAAACGAGTTTTTTATTTTGTTGTTCCACAAACACATAAATATCGCCCCCATCGGGCGTGAATTTAAAGGAATTTGAAATTAAATTAAAAAGGATTTTGGTTAGTTTGTCCAGGTCGAAAATCAAATAATGATCTACAATGTCAATTACAAATTCATAGCGTATGTTTTTGCTTTTCGCAAGACCCACAAACGATTCTTTTATATCTGTAAAAGCTGTTGGCGCAAAATGAGTTTCGCAATGCAATGTGCTTCCATCATTTAGTAGTCTACGAAAATCTAAAAATTGATTCACTAAATAGAGCAACCGGGATACATTTTTTTCAATAATACCAATCCGATCGTTCAAAAATGGGTTTTCAATAATTGTTTTGTTATTCCTGATATCCTCGAGTGGAGCCGAAATTAAGGTAAGTGGTGTTCTGATATCATGTGCAATATTGGTATGAAAGCGTAGTTTCATAGAATTCATCTCTGCTTCGTGCTGGCTTTCAATTTCCTTAATTGCAAGTTGTTGTTTTAGTTTTGTTTCTTTGTTTAGATAACGAAAAATAATTATAATAACAAAACAGGCCAAGCAAGCATAGATGATAAAAGCCCATATTGTAAGCCAAGGAGCTGCTTTTACTACAATTGTTAGATGCCGCTTTTCACCCCAATTATTATCATTGTTAGATGCTTTTACCCAAAAACGGTATGTTCCTGCTGGTAAATTATTATAACTTGCACTTCTACTCAGATAATCGGTTGTAATTGAATCTTTATCATAACCTTCCAACTTATACACATACATGTTTTTGTCAAAATCATTATAATGTGTTGCTATGAAAGCAATACTAAAATTATTTTCTTTGTAATTCAGCGTAATTTCTTTTGTGGTATACAATGGCTCTTTCAACTTCTTATACTTAGCTGCATTGCT
>CAYXQZ010000015.1:0-35299 GCA_964466415.1 uncultured Paludibacter sp. | reverse complement strand
AAGCTATTATTACTTATAAATTACCCATATAGAAGTACACATTTATTCTGTATTTCTATGTGGGATTTTCATGTTGAAACGTCTTTATTACAGTGTAAATCTACAATTTTCACTCCATTTGTTAAGCTAAAAATTATCAATCAATTAGTCATATAATTTTAAAAAAAAATGAAAAGAATAAATTTTGTAATTCTCATCGCAATTGTTTTTCAATTCCAATTATTTGCTGGCAAGTCAACTAAAAATAAAGTCATTCAACCTTCAGGTATTACCATTCATGTTAGTAAATCAGGGAATGATAGCAACAAGGGAACTGAAAGTTTACCACTCCTAACTATTTCAGCAGCTTCGAAAATTGCTAAGCCAGGTGATGTAATCCTGGTACATGAAGGAACATATCGCGAATGGGTAAAACCGGAAATTGGTGGTACAAGTGAAGATAAAAGAATCACTTACCGTGCTGCTAAAGGCGAAAAAGTATTTATAAAAGGCTCGGAGAGAATTACCAACTGGGTGCATTGTGAAAAAGGAGTTTGGGCCTTAGAAGTACAGAATTCAATCTTTGGCGATTATAATCCTTATGCCTTAACTGTTACAGGCGGTTGGCTCGAGTACGGAAAGTGGCGTCATCGGGGCGCAGTTTACCTCAATGGCGTTGGTTTCTACGAAGTTGAATCAATGAATGAACTGGTAGTTACTAATAACAGTTGGCATGTTTATACAAGTGAAAACTCTACAACTCTACATGCAAATTTTGGAGATGTAGACCCTAATAAAGAATTGTCGGAAATTAACGTGCGCGAAAGTGTATTTATGCCTGCCAAGGTTGGAGTAAATTACATTACCGTTGATGGATTTTATATAAGTCAGGCTGCAACCAACTGGACTCCTCCAACAGATAATTTACAGATGGGTGCAATAGGCCCACGACTCGGAAAACACTGGATTATCGAAAATTGTGACATTTCGCACGCAAAAGCTTGTGGCATTGTACTTGGAAGTGCACCCGGTGTAGATTATACCGACATTAATGCTTATGGTGATCATATTATCCGAAATAATTATATCCATCATTGCGGACAGGCAGGTCTGATTGGTAAATTCGGAGCCACCCGTTCCACCATTACAGGCAATTTAATAGAAGAAATTAATTATTTACGCGAATTTGGCGGTTGGGAAACAGCAGCCATTAAATTTCATCATACAACTGATGTTACCATCTCAAACAACCTTATACGTGGAGTTCGAAATCTGTTTTCGACCGCAGGGTTTGGAATATGGATTGATTATGTAAATCAGGGAACCCGCATTTCAGGAAACATAATGTATGATATTGATAATTATGGTATTCATTTAGAAATGAATCATGGTCCATTGTTAGTCGACAATAATGTTGTAATTGGAAAAACTTTAAGCATAAAGACTGAAGGATCAGGATACGCACAACATCCGGGAGGAGTGAATACCAGCACCGATGGAGTTGTGTATGCACACAATCTTTTTGTAGATGCCAATCAGGTTTATACCGAATTTACCACACGTTCATCAGATTATTTCAAGCCACACACTACGATAAGTGCTGGTAAAAAAGAAGGAACGCATCGTGAAGACAAGTGGTTTAATAACATTTTCATTCGCAGAGGACTCGACAATACGCCATTTTTACGTTATGTGGCAGTTCCCGGCTCAGAATGGGATTTGAAAATAATTGCCGAAGAATTTAAGGGTGCTCCCGGCATGGTTGTCGATAATAATTTGTTTTTGGAAGGTGCAAAAGGCTTTTCGTTTGCCGATACAAAAAGTGTAGTTGATCCCTTTCAAACAGGATTTAAACTTGAAAGTCGCCCAAACGGTGTAACGTTAAGTTTATCAATGAACAAATCATTCCAACAAGTTAACACAGCACTGGTAAATGATAAGTTGGTTGGCATTTTCACCACTACTGGTCAAACCATTGAAGATAAAAATGGAAATGGCATTACTGTCAATACTGATATCAATGGTAAATTATTTAAAAAACCTGTTGTTGGTCCTGTTTCAACATTGAATGAAGGCGCCAATAGTATTGTATGGGATATTAAGCGATAAAGTTTAGTTAAATACAAAATGTGAGAATGATCATTCAAATGAAATCTAAAACTATTTACCTGTCCATAATATTTTGTTGCTTTATTGCCAGCGTTGTCAATGCACAAACTGAAAAAGCATGGGAAGGTGTTTCTCAGGATTTCAGTCATGGTAAAGTTGTAATAAGCACCAACAAGCACTTTCTCCAATTTGAAGATGGCACGCCGTTTTTCTGGCTGGGAGATACTGCCTGGGAACTTTTTCACAGACTAAACAAAGAAGAATCAGAGTTGTATCTTGAGAATCGCCGAGCAAAAGGTTTTACAGTAATTCAAGCGGTTGCATTGGCTGAACTGGATGGCTTAAATACGCCTAACCGTTATGGAGAAAAACCGTTGATAGGCAACAATCCCCTTACTCCAAATGAGAAATATTTTGAGCACGTTGACTGGGTAATTAGAAATGCGGCTGAAAAAGGAATTTTTATCGGCTTACTTCCAACATGGGGTGATAAAGTTGACAAACAATGGGGCGTTGGTCCGGTTGTTTTCAATAAAGAAAATGCTTATAAATATGGACAATGGATTGCAAACCGCTATAAAAATTACCCAAATATAATTTGGATTAACGGCGGTGACCGTAGTGGCGGTGACGCAAATACCGAAATTTGGAACGCAATTGGAACAGGTATTAAATTGGTTGATAAGAATCACCTAATGACCTTTCATCCAACAGGCGGACAATCATCTTCCGAATGGTTTCAAAATACAGAATGGTTGGATTTTAATATGAGCCAAACAGGACATTGCAGTCGGAGTTATGATCCTTTTAAAACACTTGTGTCAGAAATATACACAAAAACACCCACTAAGCCTTGTTTTGATGGCGAGCCGCGATACGATGATCATCCGGTATGCTGGAATCCAACTGTTTTGGGTTGGTTTGATGATGTGGATGTGAGACAGGCTGCATATTGGAATTTATTTTCGGGTGGTTTTGGACACACGTATGGCTGTAACTCAATATGGCAAATGAAAACAGCAAATGTTGAACCGCTGGGACATGCCAGGCATAATTGGACAGAGGTGTTGGATTTACCGGGAGCCTGGGACATGCTGAATATGCGCCGCTTAATGCAATCACGTCCGATGCTGGATAGAATTCCGTTTCAGGAATTGATTGCTAACGACTATGTGCCTGAAAGTGAATATATTGTTGCCACCAAAGGCAAAAATTATGCTTTTGTGTTTGTCCCCGGTTATAGAAATGCAAAAATTAATTTAGATAAATTGGGCTGGAAAAAATCGGTCGTTTGGAAGTATAATCCCCGAACCGGTGAAGCAACAAGAATTAAAGAAATTTCAGATAAGGGTATTGAAGAAATTAAACCTGAAAAATGGGGTCGTGATATTGATATGATTTGGGTTTTTGATAATAAAGATTCGAATTTTGACATCCCTGGAGTGAAGAAGTAATTATCAGTAGTATTCTGATAATAAATGTTTTATTTAAATAATTGCAAAATAATTGCATCACGTAAGATAGATGAAAAGAATATTTAAAAAGACACTGTTTCTTATACTTTTTTTTCTGCAATTTATTCCGGTTCAGGGAATAAGTCAGGCTGTTACACAAAAAAATGAAGTGAACCCGAGTTTTTCGGGCAAAGGCATGTCGGATTTTTTTAAAACACCACCCGATAGCGCAAAACCTTGGGTGTATGTATGGTGGTATAACAAAGTAACTCCGAAAGATATAACCGCCCATTTAGAAGAGTTAAAGGCCAAAGGAATAGGAGGATTAGTGTTGATAGATCTTGGTGCTATGCCCTCAGCAAAGTTCTTAAGCGAACCCTGGCGGGAACTTTTCAGGCATACCGTTAAAGAAGCAGATCGAATTGGTCTGAAAGTTGGCGCTAATATCTGCGAAGGATGGCCATCAGGTGGTGAGTGGATTACTGAGGAAAATTCAACTTGGATGACAGTAAGTTCGACCATTGAAATTAAAGGGCCACAAAAGTTTTCTGCCAAACTTCCCAGTCCCAATGGACAAGGAAAAATATACAGAGATTTAGTAATTCAAGCGTTTCCAGTAAAGCCTGGAGTTTCATCAGTAAAGCCAAAAATCACCTTGAATGGCAATGCACAGCAATTGCCAAATTTGCTTGATGGCAACTATAACACGGGGTGGAAAACCCAGGATATTCAGGTTCCCTATATAGAAATTGACTTTGTTTCGCCAAAAACAGTTAACTGGATTTGGTTGGAAGTTGCAGGAACCTCTGTGCTGGAGGCATCAAACGATGGAAAAGTTTTCACCAAAGTCTGGAGCGGTTATGCAATGCCCTGGCATAATGTTATTTACGAAGCTGTTTCTGATGCCAAAGCTCGCTATTACAGAATAAAAGTTCCCGAAAAATCATTTGTTCGCGATTTCTCCATTGGAACAAAAGAAGAAGTAGAGCGATTTGCCGCCATGGCTTCAAAGCGTGGATTAGGAAACCCGTTGGGGGTTTTGGGGACTGTGCAAAATGACCAAATAAATTTCGTACTACAAGATTTATATTCATTACCGAATGACAAAGCTCTCAATTATAAAAAAGCCATAGATTTAACTATCAAATGTACACCGGATGGAACGCTGACATGGGACGTACCTGCCGGGACGTGGAAAATAGTGCGTTTAGGACAGACTACAACGGATATTCCATGCTTTGTGGGATTACTTACGGATTATTTAAGTAAAAAAGCTACCAATCAGAACTTTGAAAAGTTAAAACTAATGATTGACGATGCAGGACCACTGGCAGGAAAAACATTTCAGTACCTCCATCAAGACAATGTTGAGATTGAGGGATTGTACTCATGGTCGCCTGTTTTAGTAGACGAATTTAAACAAAGACGCGGTTATGACCCTACAACCTATCTTGCTGCAATAGCAGGTGAAATTGTTGGTAATGTGGATATTACTGACAGGTTTCTTGCCGATGTGCGACGAACAATTGCTGATTGTGTGGCAGATAACCACTACGGACATTGGGCAACACTTTCGCATGCCAATGAAATTAAAGTTCGTGCTGAGGCTGGCGGTCAACACCATCCACGCTTGTTTTGTAACGATGGACTGTTAAATCAGGGTAAAATGGATATACCGGTTGCGGAATTTTGGGCGAATAACTTTTGGCGGGAAAATCAATTTGATCCGCAAAATCATCATACGGTTGTAAAGGCCGGATGGGCTGAAGGTGCACAAAATGTAAATGGCAAACAAACTGCAAGCGCTGCGCATCTTTATGGTAAACAACTTGTTGCAGCTGAGTCATTTACTAGTTTGGGTGAAGGCTCTAATTGGGGTGTTAGTCCAAGCGACTTACTTTTGAACGCCAATATTGCTTTTTGTGAAGGTATAAATTTCTTTTCAATACATGGTTCTTCCACTCCCGCACCCGACGAAGGCAAACCGGGCAAAGTATATCAAGCCGGAACACATTTTAATCCGGCTATTACCTGGTGGAATATGGGTGCTGAACCTTTCGTTTCGTACCTGAGCCGATGCCAGTTTATGCTTCAACAGGGAATGTTTGTTGCTGATGTACTGTATTATTCAGGCGATGATATTCCTTGCTATGTTCTGCCCAAAAATATCGATCCTTCGCGCGGTTTTGGATACGATTATGATGTGTGTAATACGGATGTTTTGATGAACCGATTGTCGGTGAAAAATGGCTTGATTGTTCTGCCTGATGGAATGAGCTATCGTTTGTTGGTACTGCCCGAAAGGAGAGTTTTGCCATTAGCTGTTTTGCGAAAAATTGATGAATTGGTGTCGGCTGGCGCAACCATTATAGGGAAACAGCCGCTTCGTACAAACAGCTTGATGGGCTATCCACAAAGTGAAGAACAACTAAAAAAAATTGCAAATAAACTATGGGTACAGAAGAAAGTTGGAAAAGGTCGTGTAATAAGCGATTTAACTATTCGTGAAGTTCTTCTAAAAGATGGAATAGAGCCCGACTTTTCATTTCAATCCAAAAATAAAAATGATTTATTTGATTTTATTCATAGAAAATCAGGTGAACAGGATATTTATTTTATAATCAATCGCAGAGACACAATGGCTCATGCCGATTTTAAATTTCGAATTAAAGGGAAACAACCTGAAATATGGAATCCATTAACCGGTGAAACACACTTAGCCGGTTCATTTACTGAAAATAATGAGATTACTACAATTCCATTAGAATTAACTCCTTATGGTTCTTTATTCGTGGTGTTTAATAAACCAGTCAAAAATGGTGTTACGCATAATAACAAAAGTAATTATCTGCAATACAAACATTTAATAAAAATAGAAGGTTCATGGGATGTTTCATTTGATACAAGTTGGGGCGGTCCAAAATCGGCTACGTTTGATTCACTGATAAGTTGGACTTTTCGTCCGGAAGAAAATATAAAGTATTTTTCAGGCGAAGCAAACTACAAAAAAACATTCGATTTACCGGCAGATTATAATAATGGCAAACGAATTTGTATAGATTTAGGCACAGTAAAAAATGTAGCCGAAGTTTGGCTCAACGGAAAAAATCTTGGTGTAGTTTGGACGGCGCCTTACCGTGTAGATATTACAGATGCGGTTAAACAAGCGGGAAATAATCTTGAAGTAAAGATTGTAAATTTATGGAACAATCGCTTAGTAGGAGATGCTAACTTGCCAAAAGAACAGCGTATGACTAAAACAAATATAGAAATTAATCCTAAGGGCAAACTCCTGGATTCCGGTTTATTAGGGCCGGTAAATATTATTATCGAGCAGTAATTATCAAAAGAATGAGTTAATTATATCTTAAATTACATTATAAAAAAATGAAAAGACTCTTTATAGCAGCTTATGCGTGCACCTTGATGATTCTTTCACTTCAATTGAAAGCACAAAGTTCACTTCAGAATGATAAATTGGGGAATGGCACAACTCAATCACAACAAATTACAGTTGCCGGACAGGCTGGTCAGCTTGATATTCGTTCTGCAGGAGAAAACAGTATTCGTATTACTTTAAAACCAATTAGTTTAAAGGGCGATTTTCCATTCAACCCGGCTCTATCTGAACGTGAATATCCTAAGTCTTTTATTACTCTTCGAACTATTGATAAAACAGTTAAAAAAACGGCAGGAAATTTTAATGTAACTGTGACTCCTAATCCATTAACGATTATTGTTAGCAATAGTCAGGGTAAGGAAGTTCAACATTTGGTATTTAATAAAGAGGGTAATTTGATCTTTAAAATGGGCAATCACCCTATATTAGGATTGGGAGAAGGTGGATCAAAGCCTGCACCAGGGGTTAACTGGCGAAACTTGCCTGTGGAATATGACCGGAGAGGAATTTATGATGAAATGGCACCTCGCCATCAGGAAGATGCTTATGGATCGCGAAATCCTGCACCAAT
Source organism: uncultured Paludibacter sp. (assembly GCA_964466415.1). Classification (GTDB taxonomy): domain Bacteria; phylum Bacteroidota; class Bacteroidia; order Bacteroidales; family Paludibacteraceae; genus Paludibacter. The sequence continues at coordinate 27,786 of CAYXQZ010000015.1, read as the reverse complement.
GCTGGTAGGAACCGATGGTTGGGCCATGTTTGTGTCTTCACCTTGGGTGGAAGTTGATCTTCGAAATAAAGAACAGGGAGTAATTATCCCCTGGAAACCACCAGTTGGTGGGCCGGTTCTTCAAACAGAAGGGAATCAATACGCTGTCAAGGGTAAAGGTCTTCCTCCTGTTGATAAAATTGTTCCCGGATTGTACGATATTTTTGTTTTTGATGCGCATAAACCATCCGAAATGATGAAAGATTTTTCAGTCATTACAGGTCGGGCAGCAATGCCCCCAAAATGGACTATGGGTTATATGCAGTCGCATCGTACGCTGCAAGACGATAAACAGATGATTGGCATTGTTGATAGTTTCCGGTCAAAACAAATTCCGATTGATGCAGTAATATATCTTGGAACCGGATTTACTCCACGTGGCTGGAATAAAAAACAACCCTCTTTCGAATTTAATCCTGAAGTATTTAAGCGCAACCCAAAAGAAGTTCTCTCAGATTTGCATGCCCGTAATGTAAAAGTGGTTATGCATATGGTACCATGGGACAGAGATAAACTTCCAACGCTACATGGTAATATTCCTGCGAAGCCGGATGAAATTCTTGATGCATCGCATATTCAAAATTACTGGAATCAACACATGGATGTGGTCAGATCGGGTGTGGATGCTTTCTGGCCCGACGAGGGAGACTGGTTTGATCTATACGAACGAATTAAGCGCCACCAACTTTATTATCAGGGACATCTTTCAGCAAATCCTGATATACGCCCATGGAGCCTTCATCGAAATGGTTATCCGGGGATTGCGCAATGGGGAGGATGGGTATGGTCTGGTGATACAGAATCCGCGTGGAAAAGCCTGGAAGCACAGATAGCAGTCGGTTTAAATTATTCGTTGAGCATTGGCCCTTTCTGGGGTTCTGATATTGGAGGATTTTTCCCTAATGAAGAACTTACCGGTGAACTATATGCAAGATGGTATCAGTTTGGGGCTTTTTGTCCTTCCTTCCGTTCACATGGCAGAACATGGCAAACACGTCTTCCGTGGGCATGGGGCTTGGATGATTTTGGTGTACTGGAGCCTTCAGTATATTATCCAAGCAATTCGTTATATAAGGAACTCAATAATAAGACAATAGAACCTATTTGTAAAAAATTTACAGAACTACGTTATCAACTTTTACCCTATAACTATACGCTTGTCTGGGAAGCCTGTATTACAGGAATGCCCATGATGCGAGCTATGTGGTTACATTATCCTGATGATGAGATTTGCAAAAAAACCGGAGACCAGTATATGTGGGGGTCGGATATGCTGATAGCCCCTGTTTTCCAAAAGGGAGCTGCAACCCGAAATATTTATCTTCCGGAAGGTAACTGGTATGACTGGTGGACAAATAAACTAGAAAATGGTTCAAGGTTGGTTACCCGTGACGTAAATTTATCGGTGATGCCTATTTATGTCCGTGCCGGAGCAATTATTCCTTATGATGCCATACGTCAATACACTGGACAAAAAACCACTGTACCAACTACGCTTAAGGTATTTACCGGCTCTGACGGACAGTTCACACTTTATGAAGATGATGGAATAAGTCAGGAATACCTGAAAGGAAAAGCAAACTGGACATCCATTAGCTGGAACGACAAGGAAAAACAGTTGATCATTGCACCAGGAGCACCAAAGGGATTTAAGAATGAAGCATGTTCCCGTTCATTCACGATAGAACTTATTCCCGGAAATGAAATAAAAACAGTATCCTATATAGGCCAGCAAGTAAAAATAAAGTTCTAAATTAAAAAGAATGAGAATAATTTTTAGTGTTGTTATTTTGATCCTTGGTTTCCAGCAATTTTCAATTGCTCAGGTAAGCAATAATCCTGTTGTTCTAACAGTAGATTTATCAAAAGAAACCGGACCAATGTATCCTGCTTGGGCATGGTTTGGGTATGACGAACCCAATTACACGTATATGAAAGACGGTCAAAAACTTTTATCCGAAATTTCAGCGCTTAGTCCGGTGCCCGTGTATGTTAGGGTTCATAGTATTTTGTCAACCGATGATGGCGAACCCGGACTTAAATGGGGTTCTACCAATGTATATACCGAAGACAAAAATGGAAATCCGGTTTATGACTGGACTAAAGTGAACAAAATATTCGATACCTTTCATGAAAGAGGCATGAAACCCATTGTTGAACTTGGTTTTATGCCAAAAGCATTATCACCACATCCCGAACCTTATAGACCTGTTTCGCAAGAATTTACGACCGGTTGGGCATATCCACCAAACGACTATAAAAAATGGGAAGAATTGGTTTTTCAGTTCACCAAACATTGCATTGCCCGATATGGCAAAAAAGAAGTAGAAAGTTGGTATTGGGAAGTGTGGAACGAACCGGATGCCCCCCTTTACTTTAAGGGAACCAAAGAAGATTATTTTAAAATGTATGATTTTGCAGTTTCAGCTATCAAAAAAGCATGTCCAAAAGCTAAAGTCGGCGGACCCACATCTACAGATCCCGCAAATAAAAAGGCAGCACAATATCTTCATGATTTCTTGGAACATTGTCAAAATGGAACTAATTACGTGACCGGTAAAAAAGGTTCACCGTTAGATTATATAACCTTTCATTGTAAAGGTGCGCCCAACCTGATTGACGGGCATATTCAAATGTGTATTTTTTGGCAACTTCAGAATATTGCCAAAGGGTTCGAAATTGTCTCCTCTTTTCCTAAATTCAGAAAACTACCAATTATACTTGGAGAATCTGATCCGGAAGGTTGTGCGGCCTGTAGTGGACCTACTGTGGCCTACCGTAATGGAACAATTTATCCGACTTATCAAGCTGCAATTTTTTCCAGAAAGTATGAGTTAGCTGATTTATATAAGGTAAATCTTATAGGAGTAGTAACATGGTCATTTGAATTTGAGGACAAACCCTGGTTTAACGGATATCGTGATTTGGCAACCAATGGCGTTAATAAACCTGTTATGAATATTTACCGAATGTTTGGCATGATGAGCGGTACACGCGTAAATGTTTCCGGCGGAAAATATGATCTTAAAACCATGATTGACAAAGGTGTGAGAGGACAAGAATCTGATATCAATGCAATGGCTTGCAAAGACAAAAACTCGCTTGCAGTGCTGGTTTGGAATTATCATGACGATGATTTGTCTGTTCCTGCCTCTGCTATCGAAATCGAAATTGCCGGACTTCCTGTAACAAATGTGCTGCTTCATGAATACCGGATTGACAATGAATTTAGTAATTCTTACGAAATTTGGAAAAAAATGGGTTCGCCCCAAAAACCAACAAATGAGCAAATTACTGAACTCGAAAAAGCAGGTCAACTTAAACTATTCACATCTCCGGAATGGATAAAAGCAAGCACTGATAAAACAGTAAAGACAATTAAGCTGCAACGATATGGAGTTTCTTTGCTTAAATTTTCCTGGTAAATTGTTGAACACATAGTTTTTATATTTAATTATCAATTTATTAAAGTTTTAAAATGAAAAAAATAATTCTGAGTGCGTTAATTCTATTCTTGAGCAACCAATATTTTTTGTCAGCTCAGGTAACCAATAATCCTGTTGTCTTGAAAATAGATGCAACAAAGGAAATCGGAAAAATGGAACCTATTTGGGCTTGGTTCGGATACGACGAACCGAATTACACCTACATGAAAGATGGAAAAAAACTACTAACTGAAATTTCAGCCCTTAGTCCGGTTCCGGTGTTTGTCAGGGTTCATAATATTTTGACAACTGATGAAGGTGAGCCTGCGCTGAAATGGGGTTCGACCAATGCTTACACCGAAGATGCAAACGGTAACCCTGTGTATGATTGGACAAAAGTGGATAAAATCTTCGATACCTTTGTTGAGCGAGGCATGAAACCGATAGTTGAATTGGGTTTTATGCCAAAAGCATTGTCTACAAAACCAGAACCATACCGCCACAGTTGGCCTAAAAATCCGGATATTATGGAGATGTCAACTGGTTGGGCTTATCCACCTAATGATTATAACAAATGGGCCGAATTGGTTTTTCAGTTCACCAAACATTGCATTGCCAGGTATGGTCAACAAGAAGTTGAAAGCTGGTATTGGGAAGTGTGGAATGAACCAGACATCACGATTTACTGGCGAGGAACCACAGAAGAATATATAAAAATGTACGATTATTCAGTGTGGGCAGTCAGAAAGGCGCTTCCAAAAGCAAAAGTTGGCGGACCTACAACAACTGATCCCAGAAATGAAGGCGCTGTAAATTTCTTACGGACATTTATGCAACATTGCCTGGATGGAAAAAACTACGTAACAGGCAAAAAGGGCTCACCGTTGGATTATATTACTTTTCATTGCAAAGGGCAACCAAAAATAGTGGATGGACATTTACAAATGAATATCAATTTACAACTCCTGTCCATCTCGAAGGGGTTCGAAATCGTTGCTTCTTATCCAAAATTCAAAAATCTTCCAATTATTATCGGGGAATCTGACCCCGAGGGTTGTGCTGCTTGTGCTGGTGGAGCTTATACATATCGAAATGGTACAGTGTATTCAAGTTATCAGGCGGCGGTATTTGCCAAAATTTATGAGTTAGCAGATTTATATAAAGTAAATCTTAAAGGAGCAGTAACATGGTCATTTGAATTTGAAGACAAACCATGGTTTGCAGGTTTTCGCGATTTGGCAACTAATGGAGTGAATAAACCGGTACTGAATATTTATCGAATGTATGGCATGATGGGCGGAAAGCGCATCAGTGTTTCGGGCGGAAAATATGATTTGAAAACAATGACTGACAAAGGAGTTAAAGATGCCGATGCAGATATAAATGCTTTAGCAACCAAAGATAAAAATTCGATGTCAGTTATGGTATGGAATTACCACGACAATGATTTGCCGGCTCAGCCGTCTATCGTTGATTTAGAAGTTTTGGGACTGCCAATCAACACTAAAGTTTTAGTTCAGGAATATCGAATTGACAAAGAAAACAGCAATTCCTTTGAAGCATGGAAAAAGATGGGCTCGCCACAAAATCCTACGAAAGAGCAAATTACCGAGCTTGAAAAAGTGGGACAACTCAAGCTTTATACTTCGCCAGAGTGGATAACAACGATTACAAATAAAACAATACGCAAAATTGAATTACCACGTCAAGGAGTTTCCTTATTAATATTTTCGTGGAATTAAAAAACATAGTAACTTTTAAGAACAAATGGAAAGAGAAAACAGCTTTGGATATTTCCAAAACAACGGGTCAGAATTTGTTGTAACAGAACTTGAAACGCCAAGAGCGTTGGTGAATTACTCGTGGAATAAGCAATTTATTTCCGGAGTTAGTCAGCACGGAGGTGGTGATGGTGTTTACAAGGAACGCACCATGCAGTATATCGACCAACGGGGCAGAAACCTGATGGTTAAAAACGGTCACCGCTATTTTTACATACACGATTGCGAAACCGGAAAAGTTTGGTCGCCAGGATGGCATCCTGTGCAAGAAGAGTTGGATACATTCAAATGTATTCACGGCTTGGGATATTCAAAATTTGAATCGTCGAAAGATGGCATTGAAACAAATATGCGTATGTTCGTTCCCGAAAAAGAGGCTTGTGAAATTTGGACTATCACCATTAAAAATACAAATAACGCACCTAAAAAGCTAAAATTCTTTACTTTTGTCGATTGGTTATTACAAGGTTACAGTATCTATTGCGATTATTTTGCTTGCTTATCATCCGAATTCCACGAAGATATAAATGCCATACATGCAAAAAACCGCGCCATCGAACGTCAACACGATTTCTTTGATGGTTTTGTAGCTTCAGATATTAAACCAACAGGTTTTGATTCGAGTCGCAAAAAGTTTTTGGGAAGTTTCGGACATGTAAAATCACCAAAAGCGGTTGTAAATGGCGGTTGTACAAATAGCATTGCAAGTTGCGAATATATGGTGGGGGCACTTGAACACACTCTGGAATTGGCAGCAAATTCAGCTATTACATTCAATATACTAATTGGCGCTACCAATGGCGTAGAAGATATCAAAGCTACCACAAAAGCATTATTCTCCAATCCTGAAACTATTGAAAATGAATTCAATGCTTTAATTGAACGCAACAATGAACTTGTGAACAGAGTAAAAATTAATGTACCAAATTCGCACGTTAATTATTTGATGAATGGCTGGTTGAAAAAACAAATTCAGATTTATTCGGAAGTTGGAAGTGACAATGGTAGAGGTTTCCGTGATGCTCTTCAACTGCTTTGGGCAACGGCAAGTTTCGATTTGGAATATACCAGAAGAATGATGCAGGAAGCACTTCGTCACCAATTTGCTGATGGGCATGCTTTAAGAGGCTGGTTGCCAACGGATGATCACCATTATTCTGATGGTCCGGTTTGGATTGCTCCGGCTTTGGAGGCATATCTGATTGAAAGCGGCGATTATGATTTTTTAAATGTGATTGTTCCTTATTTTGATGGTGGCGAAGCTACCGTTTTGGAGCACATGTTGCAAGGTTTGCGTCAATCTTCAGACGATTTAGGGGAACGCGGCATGATAAAAATGCACTTTGGCGATTGGAACGATTCATTGACAGGCATTGGCCCTGATGGAAAAGGTGAATCTGTTTGGACAACCATTGCTATCATTTTTAGCTTAAAAACAGCTATTAATATTGTAAGTAATATCTTAAATGACAAAGTATTAGAGGCAGAGTTACTGGAAAGAGCAAACCGATTAACCGCTGCAGTAAATAAACATGCATGGGATGGCGAATGGTTCTTAAGAGGAATTAACGACCTTGGTGGAAAAGTTGGAACGCATACTGAAACAGAAGGTCGGATTTATTTATTGCCACAAGTTTGGGCTGTATTGGCCGATATTGTTGATGATGAACGCAAAGAACAGTTATTCAAAATGGTTGACACACTGCTCGAAAGTGATTATGGTAGTTTAACGCTCGCACCTCCATTTACAAAACGAAATGATAATGTAGGTCGCTTGACTGCTTTCGAACCTGGAATTTGGGAAAATGGTTCGCCTTATTGTCATTCAAATGGATTTAAAATTATTGCTGATTGCGTTGCCGGTCGTGGAAACGAAGCATGGAGATCGTACGAAAAAGCCATGCCCGACAATCCAAGAACACCATCCACACATTCTGGTTGTGAGCCTTATGCTTTCACCAACCAGTATCTTGGACCGGATAACCGCAGAGCCGGCGAAACTCAATTTGCATGGATGACAGGTACTGCCGGATGGTATTTCCGCGCCATGTCGGAATATATTATTGGTGTAAGAGGTGACTTTAAAGGCCTGAAAGTGGACCCTTGTTTACCCGATTTCTGGAAAACTTGTTCCATTGAACGTGTTTTCAGAGGTGCTCGTTATCAAGTGGAGATTTTCAATCCGGAAGGAATTCAAAAAGGAAAAGTTACTTTAGTAGTTGATGGCATACCATTGGAAGGCAATATAATTCCATTGTTTAGAGATAATGTATTGCACAAGGTAAAAGCAACTATTACAGCTAGTTGAAAATGAAAATATTCAAAATCATTTCTGTACCTTTTCTTGTAATTGTGTTTGTAACCAGCAATCTAAGTTCGCAAACTAAAGGATACAAATTACCGGGAAAAGGTCTGAAGCAACATGATTTTGTTCTTGTTGGCGAATGGGATAGTCGAAAACCGCAATCACAATCGTTGTTTGTAGTCAGGAAGGGCAAAATTGCTTTTCAGTATTCTATTCCAATGTATTCGGGGACAGGTTTGCAGGAGTTCAGCGATGTTACTATGATGTCAAATGGCAATATTGTTTATGCATTTATGTCGGGAGCAGGAATTATCACTCCTGAAAAGAGCCTGATTTGGCAATACATTTGTGACCCTGGAACCGAAACACATTCATGTCAGCCTATTGGAAAAGATAGTGTGTTGATGGCGCTGAACGGGGCAGTAGGAAAAGTGCTGATTATCAATACAGCAACAAATAATATACTGAAAGAAATTATAATTCCAACTGCAAATAAAAAACCACATTATCAGTTTCGGCATGTTAGGTGGACGCGAAATAAGACTATTATGGTAGGATTGCTTGCTGAGAAGAAAGTAGTTGAACTTGATTTGGATGGCAAAGAACTTTGGTCGGTCAATGCTTCTTCTGCCTGGTCTGCCATACGACTAAAAAATGGAAATACCCTTATTTCGGGCGATAGCGAAGGCTACACACGTGAAGTAAACATGAAGGGTGAAACAGTTTGGGAATTTACCCGGGCAGATGCACCTTTTGCATTAAGTAACACGCAAACTGCCAATCGATTGGCCAATGGAAACACTGTTATTTGCAACTGGATTGCAGGAAAAAAACCGAATGAATGGGCGGGAACAGTTCAGGCTTTTGAAGTCTCTCCGGACAAAAAAGTTGTTTGGGCATTATCATCGTGGGATAAGCCGGATTTGGGACCTGCAACCTATATTCAAATACTCGGCGAACCGGGAAACCCTGATAACGGAGAACTTCAGCGATAATATTCACTTAAAATAATTTATATAAATACATTAATCGGGTAATACCCAAAATAAATTCAAAAAATGAAAAAATCAAATTTGTACACCTATTCCACTGCTTTGATAGTAGCGTTTGGTGGGTTTTTAATGGGCTTCGATGCTTCTGTTATTTCGGGAGCAGTGGGTTTTATCGAAACTCAATTTCAATTGACAAAATTAGAGTTGGGTTGGGCAGTGAGTTGTCTGACATTGACTTCAACCTTAGCAATGGCGCTAGCCGGACCATTATCCGACAAAATTGGACGAAAAAAAGTGTTGGTCTATTCTGCCATTCTTTACTTTATAACAGCCACTTGCGCTGCGTTTGCGCCTAATTTTATCACACTCATTATTGCCCGTATGATAGGCGGTTTTGCCGTGGGTGCATCGTTGATAATTGCGCCTATGTATATTGCCGAAATTGCTCCGTCTCAAATTCGTGGTAAACTTGTTTCATTCAATCAGTTAAATATTGTTGTGGGTATTTCGGCTGCATTTTTTACGAATTACTTGATTTTGAAATACAGTCAGACAGATGCCAATTGGGTACAATATTTACATTTAAAAGAGTATAACTGGAGATGGATGCTTGGCTTACAGGCGTTTCCTGCACTGATGTACTTTGTACTTTTGTTTATTGTTCCTGAAAGTCCGCGCTGGCTTATAATGCACAATCAATTGGAGAAAGCAAAGGAAATTTTGACTAAAATTAATGGACAACAACAAGTTAATGAAATAATTCAATCGGTTGAAGTTGGATTAAAATCGGGCGAAAAGAAGGAAAAGGCGAGTTTAAGAGACTTGTTGGATCCAACCTTGAAATTGGTACTCCTTGTTGGTTTGGTGGTTGCCATTACGCAACAAATTACTGGTATAAATTCTGTGTTTTATTATGCTCCAATGATTTTCGGACAAACAGGCATTGGAACGGATGCAGCCTTTTCACAAGCCATTATGGTGGGCATTATCAATCTCATATTCACTATTGTAGCTATGTTGTTGATTGATAAACTGGGACGAAAACCCTTGCTTATTATTGGCGTGTCGGGTGTGGTAATTACCATGTTTTTGCTAACATTCGCTTTTGGAACGGCAAAATATACTTTAACAGCCGAAAATACGAAGAACTTACCTGTTGAAATTGACCGCACTACGCTTGCACCAATGTTCGATAAAGTGTACGAAAGTGATGTGGATTTCAACAAAGCAATTGTAAGTTCGTTGGGTGCTGAGGTAGTTCAAAAACACAATGATGTAATTGTGAGTTCGGCTATCAAAATGAATTCTGTTTTGGTGTTAATCGGTATTCTGGGATTTGTGGCTTCTTTTGCCATTTCGCTCGGACCGGTTATGTGGGTGTTGCTTTCCGAATTGTTCCCGAATCATGTGCGTGGACTGGCCATTTCATTTGTTGGGTTCATTAATTCGGCAGTGAGTTTCACGGTTCAATTGGTATTCCCTTGGGAATTAGTCAATTTGGGAAATGCAACCACCTTCTTTATTTACGGTGTATTTGGTGTAATCGGACTGGCATTTATCATTTTTAAACTCCCCGAAACAAAAGGAAAAACGCTAGAAGAACTTGAAATACAGCTCGTAAGGCATCATTAAAAGTGTTTGATTTTTGATTTATTATTAGTTTTTTAAGGTCACTGATTTTGTATGTATTTAACTCAATACCTCGGCAATTCGAATATCATTTCATATTGTCGGGGTATTAATTCCAAATGTAATTTTTGAAATATATTATATTCATTTATGAAACAGCACCTTGTAATTCTAACATTATTCTGTTATTTTTCTATTCCTAATTATTCTCAAAAATTATTTCCTGAAAATATTTATGAATTTATAGAAAATCCTCAAATCACACAGGTAAATCAAGAGCCTGGTCGAAATCCTTTTGTGCCATATTCTACTATTTTGGACGCTCAACAAGCTGATTTAAAACAGTCTGATTTGTTTCTTTCATTGAATGGTGATTGGAAATTTAGTTGGTCAGAAAATATAGAAAAATCAATTAAAAACTTCTATAATTCAAACTTTAATGACAAGAAATGGACTGTGATAAAAGTGCCCGGCAATTGGGAAATGCAGGGTTATGGCGACCCAATGTTTCGGAATATTCAACAAACCTTTGAAAGCAATCCACCTTTTATACCCAAAGATTATAATCCGGTTGGGTTATATCGAAAAGATTTTAATTTACCCGCAAATTGGAAAGGCAAAGAAGTTTTTCTTCGGGTCGAAGCTGCCAGTTCAGTTTCGTTTGTTTGGGTAAATGGATGGGAAGTCGGTTACAATGCAGGAGCATTTGAACCATCGGAATACAAACTTACAAAATACCTAAAGCCCGGAAAAAACAATATTTCCATTCAGGTAATTAAGTATTCAGCCGGCACTTATCTCGAAGACCAGGATATGTGGCGGTTATCGGGTATTTTTCGTGATGTGTATCTGGTTGCAACACCTACTGTGCATATTCAGGATTTCTCGGTTATTACTGATTTAGATGCTGATTACAAAGATGCTAAGTTAATATTATCAGCATCAATAAAGAATCATGGAGTTTTAAAAGCCGAAAATTATCAAATTGAAGCTTCGCTGATTGACAATAAACAACGAACTGTTTTGAAGTCAATTTATTCCCCAAAAACCGATATTTCGGGCAATGGAATTGAAACATTAAAGATGGAATCTTCGGTTGCAAACCCCGCAAAATGGACAGCTGAAACGCCGAATTTATATGTTTTACAATTGAAATTAAAAGATGCTTCAGGCAAAATCACGCAAGTTGTATCGCAGAAAATCGGATTCAGAGAAATTGAAGTAAAACATCAGGCCTTGTTGGTAAATGGTATGCCTGTCAAACTCAATGGCGTAAACAGTCACGTTCAACATCCTGTTTTAGGACGTACCATAGACATTGAGACCATGCGCAAAGATTTGGTTTTAATGAAACAGTTCAATATCAATTGTGTACGCACATCGCATTATCCTCCCAACAAAGAATACCTTGATTTAGCAGATGAGTTAGGAATGTACATTGTGGATGAGGTGGGAGATGAATCGCACGCTACCGAGTTTATTTCCGAACAGGATGAATGGACTGCTGCATATATCAACCGTGCTGAGCGAACTGTTTTGCGTGACAGATCCCATCCTTGCATCATTTTTTGGAGTGCCGGCAATGAAAGTGGATTTGGAAAAAATATTTGTGAGGTGATTAAACGTGGAAAAGCACTCGACCCAACCCGACTTTGGATGTATGGTGGAAATACCGACGATCCCGCATGGGCCAACGAAGTTCCCTGCGAAGACATAATTGGACCGCGTTATCCAACTCCTGCCGAATTAAAATACCGCATTGCCAATGTGCCCGAATCGCAGGATCCACGACCTTCGTTTATGGATGAATATGTAGCTGCAACGGGAAATGGTGCTGGTGGATTGGATGAGTATTGGGATATAATCTGGAATGCTCCACGCTGTATTGGTGGTGCTATCTGGGATTGGGTTAGTCCAGGTTTAAGGGAAAAAGTGAGGTTGTTGACAGATGCTTCGCCAAACAATATTGTTACATCCATCAATGGGCGCGCAAAGTTAGTTTCAGGAAAGCAAGGTTCTGCTATTCAATTCAATGGTTTTGACCAGTGGGTAGATGTTTATCAGCATCCCTCTCTTGATATTGTAGGCAATAAATTAACCCTTTCACTCATTGTAAAACCAACGAATTGGAACGGAAATGGAAGCTTTCTGACTAAAGGAAGCAATCAATATGGACTGATTCAAAAAGACAAAGATTATATTCAGTTTTATGTTGGCACTCCTAAAAATACAGGAAACGCAAATACAGCAGTGATGTCGGTTCAAACTTTATTTAACCTCGAACCCTCTGTTGACGGAATATTGACCATTAAAGTACCCGACAATTGGTATGGTAACTGGCACCAAGTGGTTGGCATTTACAATGGCGAAAAAATAGAATTGTATATAAATGGTATCCTTGTAGGAAGTAGAATTCATAAAGGGAATATTATTAACAGACCATTCCCCGTGAATATCGGTCGCGATTTGGAAGACCCCGACAAACTGAATACAACCAGAACCAATAATGCTTGCATAAATCAAGTTATTATTTTTAATCAGGCTTTATCAATTGATCAGCTAATCAAGCCAAACCCCAATTTGCGGGATAAAGCTGCATTGTGGTTGGATTTTGATACTGTTGATGAAACGAAGGGAAATTATTACGCACTCGGTCACACTGACGCCAGATCGTATGGCTTGATTTGGCCTGACAGAACACCTCAACCCGAATTATGGCAGGTGAAAAAATCGGCTCAACCTGTACTCACAAAAATGTTGGATGCTCAAAATGGCTTAGTTGAAATAACCAACAGACATCGCTTTCTCAACCTCAATAAATTTGTAACTGTATGGCAACTAATGGCCGACGATAAAATTCTTCAACAAGGCAATCTTGATTTGTCGATTGAGCCAATGAAAACGATTCAAACCAAAATACCGTTTAGCAAGCCCATAATTGAGGCCGGTTTAGAATATCGTTTACTTTTAAGCTACCGACTTAAAGAAGATAAGCCGTGGGCAAAAAAAGACTTTGAAATTGCCTGGGATGAGTTTACATTGCCTTATGAATCAAATTCTATTGAACAAATTCCCAACCATAGTTTATTGGTTACAGTATCCGAGAAAAATGATTCCGTAAATGTTTCTGGCAACAACTTTGTATATAGTTTTGACAAACAATCCGGAAAATTAGTTTCATTAAAGTTTATGGGCAAAGAGTTGATTATCAAAGGACCAAAATTGAATGTCTGGCGTGCACCATTGGCTAACGAATTGGATGGCTGGGGAAAAACAGGAGCTAATCTTGTGTACAAACCCGGAATGGGAAACGATGTGGCGAATGCATGGCGGTCGTATGGTTTAGATAATCTAAGTTACAAATTAGATAATTATACTGTAAATCAGAAGAATAACCATGAAGTCTCTATTGAAATAAATTGCCATTCGGAAGGATTAAACTACAAAACTACTTTTGAAGAAAAGTACAGCTATCGGATTTTGGGGAATGGAGAAATTGAAGTCAATCACAGCATACTTCCTCAAGGTTTTATGCCTGCATGGATTCCTTGCATTGGTAATCAATGGATTATTAATCCTGATTTAAGCGCTGTTTCGTGGTATGGACGTGGACCATTCGAAAACTATCCCGACCGAAAAACGGGAGCAAAAACCAACGTTTATAAATCAACCGTGAAAAATATGGAAGAGGCGTATTTGCTGCCACAAGATTACGGACTGCGTACCGAAAACCGTTGGGTGCGGTTGGAAAGCAAGGAAGGTTTTGGACTCGAATTTAAAGGCGATAAGTGGTTCGATTTCAGTGCACAATCGTACGATACCGACCAACTCACACGTGCAAAGTATCCATTTCAGTTACAACCTTCGAATGGAATTAGCTTTAATTTCAATTTTGCCACAAGTGGTGTTGGATGTACCTCTGTTTCGGTTTTAAATCAATATCGGGTTGTTCCACAAAATGTCAATTACAATTTTACGATTCGGCCTTATTCTAAAAAGTAAAGGAATTAGAGTTTACATAAGTTAGATTTTAAAAAAATATATTTTTGTTAAACGCTAAGAACGCCAAATTTATAAGCCGCTAAGAAAAACTTTTAAGTTTTTGTCTTTGCGTACTTTCTTGGCAAGCCAAGCGGCAGAGCCGAGCGGCGATTTTTAAATGAAATATTAATTGGCATTTATTACTTAGCGCACTTTGCGTTTAACTGTTTTATGAGAATAAATATTCTAACTTATATAATCATTATTGTATAAAAACATAAATTACAACTTAATACTCAAATTATCAAATAATTACATTGAAGAAAATACTTATTGTTTTAGGACTTATATCAACCGTTTTTTTTGTTTCAGCACAGAAAAAACCAATTTACAAAGATAAAAATGCTCCAATCGAATCACGCATTAAGGATTTGATTAAGAGAATGACGCTTGATGAAAAGATTTTGCAGTTGAACCAATTTACGGTTGGTTACAATACAAATATCAATAATGAAGGTGGTGCAATAAATGAAATACCTCCTGGAATCGGGTCGCTCATTTATTTTGATGCTGACCCTGTTTATCGTAATGAAATTCAGCGCAATGCGATAGAGAAATCGAGATTGGGCATTCCTGTACTTTTCGGTTTTGATGTTATTCATGGTTTTCGGACTGTGTATCCCATTGCATTGGCGCAGGCTTGTTCGTGGAATCCTAATTTAGTAAAATTAGCATCGGAAATGGCGGCAAAGGAGACGAAACTTTCGGGTATCGACTGGACTTTTTCACCCATGATAGATGTGGTACGCGATCCTCGATGGGGACGTATGGCTGAAAGTTATGGTGAAGATCCTTATGTTAATTCCGTTTTTGGTGTTGCCACTGTTCAAGGCTATCAGGGCAAAAGTCTGAGCGATAGATTTTCAATTGCAGCGTGTTTAAAACACTTTGTCGGGTACGGAGAATCGGAAGGTGGGCGCGATTATCATGCTACAGATATTTCAGCACAATCGCTTTGGGAAGCCTATTTACCGCCCTTCGAAGCAAGCATAAAAGCAGGTGCAGCAACGGTGATGAGTAGTTTCAATGATATCAGTGGTGTGCCGGCAACAGCTAACCATTATACGCTGACCGAAATATTGAAAAGGCAATGGAAACACGATGGTTTTGTAGTTTCCGATTGGGCTGCTATTCGCCAGTTGATATATCAGGGCGTTGCCGAAAATCGAAAAGAAGCAGGATTCAAAGCATTTATGGCTGGTGTAGAAATGGATATGGCAGATTCGATATATCTGGAAAATCTAAAAATATTGGTTGATGAAAAGAAAGTTCCGATTAAAAATATTGACGATGCAGTTAGTCGGGTTCTGCGTATAAAGTTCAGATTGGGTTTATTCGAAAACCCTTACACACCGATTGTTCCGGAAAACGAACGCTATTTAAGTTTGGAAAGCCGCAAAGTGGCAGAGCAATTGGCTGAAGAATCAATAGTGCTACTAAAGAACTCAAACAACATTTTACCATTATCTCCAACAGTAAAACAAATTGCATTGATTGGACCAATGGCTGCCGATAAAAAGAATCTCTTAGGTTCGTGGTCATATAATGGAAAAGAAGATGATGTAGAATCAATAATTGAAGGAATTGAGAAAGAATTTGGTAAATCGGCAACTATCAGTTATGCCAAAGGTTGTGATTTTGAGGGCAATGATGAAAGTGGATTCAGCGCAGCCATCGAAGCAGCCCAAAATTCGGATATAATCCTTCTTTGTCTGGGAGAGAAAAAAGGATGGAGTGGCGAGAATGCCTCTCGTTCAACTATTGCGTTACCATCAATTCAGGAAAAGCTTGCTTTGGAATTGAAGAAAACAGGAAAACCTATTGTATTGATTTTGAGCAACGGACGCCCGCTTGAACTGGTTCGGTTGGAACCAATTGCAGATGCGATTCTCGAAATTTGGCAGCCCGGAGTAGCTGGTGGTTCACCTTTGGCCGGCATACTTTCCGGAAGAATTAACCCTTCAGGCAAACTTTCCATGACTTTTCCGCTTACCACCGGACAAATACCTGTTTATTACAATTCCCGTCCCAAAGCCCGACCCTATCCTACCAATGGAATTTATCAGGATATTCCAACAAATCCGCTTTATTGGATGGGGTATGGGCTGAGTTATACGTCTTATAAGTACAGTCAAATCGCAATTTCTTCTTCAAAAATCAAGAAGAATGAGAAACTTATTGTCGAAGTAGAAGTTGAAAACATAGGTAAAATGACTGGTTTAGAAACAGTTCACTGGTATATTTCCCATCCCGTCAGTACTATTTCACGTCCAATAAAGGAGTTGAAATATTTTGAAAAGAAAGAAATTGTTGCCGGAGCTAAAGTAAAATATCGCTTCGAAATAGATCCAATGCGGGATTTAAGTTACCCCAATTCTGATGGCAAGCGCTTTTTGGAGGCAGGTGCGTATTTCGTAATGGTGAATGACCAAAAAGTAAAGTTCGAAATTATTGAATAGTAAAATTTTCGATTATTCAGTTCTATAAATCTTAGAAAATAATTATCAAAGAATAACTAAAACAGGTAATTTGTTAAATCTAATATGAAAAAAAAGGTCATTATTTACCTCTCAGTTTTATTGGTAGCAAATTGCTTTGCTCAGTCAACTGATATGTTAGATTTGAGTCAAAAATTCAAAAATCCGCTTCCTGAATACCGAGCATACTATCCATTTCATGGAGCAGCTGGAGTTGCCCACAAGGAAACAGGTACTATTCGTGCCGATTTAGACCGGATTTATAATACCTACGGTTATGGTGGTGTAATGACTGCACCAACAACAGATAAACCGTATGCTGGAAAATATATAAGTGACCCCGGTTATTTTAAACATGTAGGCAATGGTTTGCAAACTAAACTTCCGACAGGAGCTTCTCCCTGGCTTATGACCTTGCCAAAAGGTTCTTTGCCTTACACACAAGACGAGCCTGATAATGCGGTTAATGTGTTGAAACCAGTGCCTCTTCCTGCTTATTTGAGCAAGGAGTATTTCGACCAACTCAAGGAAGTTCTGGATTATTCGAAGGAAACCGGACGAAAAGTGATTTTGTATGACGAAATTGGATATCCAAGTGGTGTTACGAATTATTCTACACCTGAAAAGTATTACCGTCAGTTATTGGAAAAGAAAGAAGAAATGGTAGTTGGACCAACCGTTTTCAAAAAAACAATTACACCGGAAGGAACTTTGATGGCAGTAGTGGCAATGAATATTACTACTAAACAGAGAATTGACCTCGCTCCAATGTTGAAAAATAATTTACTTAGCTGGAAAGTACCCATAGGCAATTGGAAGTTGATGACTTTTAATTGCGTGACTGCTAAAGCTAGCGGTGGCGAACTGGATTATCGCAGGGCAATTAATTACCTCGAACCGGAAGCTGTAAATTGGTTTATTGATAGAGTTTACGAACCTCATGCAAAAGAAGTTGGAAAGTATTTTGGTAATACCATGATTCATACATTTTTCGACGATGTGGGTATTTTTGATGAAGAAAAAACATGGACTTCGAAGGTTAATGAAAAATTCAAAGCGCTTTATGGGAAAAATCCGGCCATTTATTATCCTGCACTTTGGGAAAATATTGGTCACGAAACTGATGCTGCACGCATAGCATTCTTTGATACACGTGCTGAGCTATTGGCAGACGGTTTCCCCAAAATTGTAACTGACTGGGGAAATAAAAATAACATTCCTGTTTCGGGTCATTGTCCGGGTAACTACGACCCACAGCCGGTGGATATGAATGGTGACCCATTTAAATTTTATCGTGCACAGCCAATACCGATGGTCGATGTGATTTTTGCATATCCTACCGGACGAGATGGATTTAAACTTATCAGTGATGGTGCTGATTATTACGACAAACCAATTGTTGTTGCCGAGACTTTCAGTTCGTTTTCTCCTCCGGGAAAGACAGCTGGTTATCGCAGAATCATGGAACTTTATACGCGCGGAATTAATAGAATAATGGGCTCAGGTCTTCCAAGGGCAGATGTGCCTGGTGCAAAAACTGATTTTGCTGAGTGGGTAGGACGACTTTCCATGATGCTTCAGGGTGGAAAACGAGTTTCCGAAATTGCCATTATTTACCCAATAGCCGATTTGGAAGCATTCTATCGTTTCGATGCTCCTGAATATACCAAGGAAATGCGTTGGGGAACCTTTGTGCCGTATGACAACGATTTTCTAGCAGTAGGTGAAATGTTGCTGGGCGAAGCTCATCGCGATTTTACATTCGTTCATCCCGACTTTTTATTAAGCGATAAAATGAAAATCAAAGGTTCAACGCTTCAGTTGGAAAACAAAGTGAATAATCAAACTTACAAGGTGCTTGTTTTGCCGGGGCAAACCGTTATTTCGCTCAAAGTTTTGCAAAAAATTAAAGCGTATTACGATAATGGTGGAGTTGTAGTAGCTACTTCTTTACTTCCTTCAAAAGCTTCCGAGCTAACTGGAAACGTAAAAATGACAATTGCCAACAATCAAAAAGTACAAGCTATTATTAAACAAATGTTTGGAATTGATTCATCCAAACCAATGCCCGAAGGCGTTTCTGCTATCAAGTCAAATAAAAAGAATGGGCGCACTGTATTTATTCGTAAACCTGACGGAAAGATACTGGCCGAAACAATAAATAAATTGAATATCGATGCTGATGTAACTTTCGATGGTAATCCTTCACCATTGAGCGCTGGCGGTATGTTCTCCTATATACATAAGCAAAAAGACAATCGCGAAATTTATTATTTTGCTAACTCATCGGACGATTTGGTTGAAACAACAGCTGAAGTTCGGGGAAAAATAACACCAGTATTAATGAATCCTTCTACAGGTGAATCAGTTCAAATACAGAATGTTGAGTATTTAAAGAAGAATGGACAGGAATATACGCGTTTCCCATTAAAGTTAGATGCAGTTACTTCAACTTTTGTGGTTTCAGGAAATTGAAATTAAATCTTTTTTAAATACAAATAAATTGAAATGAACGGAAAATTGAGAGGAATTTTACTTGTAATAAGTCTTGTTTGGACAGTATTTGCCAATTCGCAAACCTTTAATCTGACCTGGTCAGATGAATTCAATACTGGTACTACTGTATTGCCTGATGCAACGCAATGGAATAATGAAGTTGGTGCAATTCGCAATGGGGAATTGCAATATTATACCGATAAGGACATAGATAATCAGGTAGTTAAAGATGGGAATCTTCTAATTATCGGTAAAAAAGAAACTTTTGGTGGACAAAATTATACTTCAGCAAGTTTAAAGACCAAATCAGGTTGGAAATATGGGCGAATTGAATCCAAATTTAAAATGCAAACAGGTATGGGAATCTGGGCTTGCTTTTGGACTATGGGTTTAAGTGGCCCGATGAAAGGAAATGACTGGCCATTCTGTGGCGAAATTGATATTCTCGAACATATTAACAACGAAATTCCCTATCATGGAACTGTACACTGGTGGAATGAAAGTAAACCAGGCAATGACAAACACGACGTAAATGGTGGTACTATTCCCAATCCGGTTGGGAGCTATAATCCAAATGAATATAATGTATATGGAATTGAATGGACACCTAGTTATATTAAATGGTATTTGAATGACAAGACCGTGAAAACAGTTTCAATTTTGAATGGTGTGAATGGTATGTATGAGTTTCATGAACCACATTATATCTTGTTGAATTGTCCTATTGGTGGTTCCTGGCCCTCTGGTGAACCCGGATGGGATGCGACAAAAATTCCGGTAGTTGATACCATGTTTGTTGACTATGTACGCGTATATGGTTATAACTCGGGAGCGCCGGCAGCACCGCAAAATCTGGTTACTTCATCTGTAACTCAAAATTCTGTTAATCTAAGTTGGAATGCTTCGGCAGATGCCACTGCTTATGATGTTGTTATTGATAATAATGGAGTTGTTACTACTGTAGGACCTGTTTCATCAACTTCTTGTAACATTCCAGGTTTAATAGCAGGTACAACCTATGCCATCAGAGTTAAAGCGAGAAATGTTTCTACAAACAGTTCTGATTTATCCGAGATGAGTAATCCTGCTTATGTTACCACATTGGCTGGATCACCAGCAGTTCCTTTGATAAATATGCAGTTAAATGAAAATGCCGGAACAACTACTGTTAATACAGGTTCTATTGGAGGTACTTTTAATTTAAAAAATACCACTAAATGGACAACAAGTATACCATCCAATGCTGCTACAGGAATTAGTGCAATTGAATTTGCTACGACTAAGGATGCTGTCGAAAGTCCTGCAGCATTGAACCAATTAATCGGTTTGAATGATATTACAATTACCGGATGGTTAAATTGCAAAGATGGTACTGAAACAAATAGTGGCGGAAACAGAATTGTCAGTTCAATGAATTCGCAGTGGTTTGATGCTACCAAAGGTACAAGTGGAATCGATCTCGTTTCAAAAGCCGATGGAAGTTTACAGTTAGGTATAAATGAAGCTACTAAAACTACATCGCCGCGAAGTAGTGCTAGTAAAATAACCATTGACCCGGCAGCTCCAGCCTCAAATTGGAAGTTTTTTGCAGTTACTTACTCAGCTGCATCGAAATCAGTAAGTTTTTACTTTGGAAATAGCTCTACTACAGCAACCTTGGATAAAACGGTAACTTACGATAGAGGTGTTTTGGGACCTTATACCGGCCCATTGGCGATAGGAAATTTTAATTCAGTGACAAGAGGTTGGTTAACTAACCGTTATTTCCGCGGACTGATTGATCAGATTCAAATCTATAACTCTTCATTGAATCTGTCTCAGATTGTTGCTGTTCAAAACAATGGAATTACTACTGTAAATAACCTGAAAACAAATTCAGAACGTGTTAATATTTATCCAAATCCAGCAAAAAACAATGTGACTGTATCACTTAGTCAATTTGATGCATCGGATGCAGTAGATGTGACGCTTTTCAATGTCAATGGAATACTCATGTATCAGAATCCAAGTATTGAAAATCCTTCTTTTAATATTCCTCTCAATAATTATGCAAATGGAATTTATTTCATTAAAGTTCAGACGAATAAAGAAACTTTAATTCAAAAATTTATTGTAGATAAATAATCCTAGATTGTTATTTGAAAAAATATATTATACAATAAATCATAAAAACAAAAAAATGAAAACAACAAAGAAATTGATTCTTGTCAGCGTGTGTCTATTATTCACATTCAACGCTAATTCTCAGAAATTTAAAAAAATATGGTCTGATGAATTTAAAGGGAAAGGGGCACTGAGCTCACAAAAATGGGATTACGAATTGGGTTATGTGCGCAATGACGAATTGCAGTATTATACCACAGATGCCAAAAATATTCGACAGAAAAATGGGAATCTCGAAATTATTGTCGTGAAGGAACCAGAAGCAATCAAAGGGCACAAATACGGTGAGTCGGCCATGTTCGATTACACATCGGGAAGTGTTATTACCGCAGGTAAATTTGATTTTAAATACGGCAAAGTTGAAGGACGTTTTAAAGTGCCTGTTGGAAAAGGTCTTTGGACATGTTTCTGGATGTTAGGTTCAAACTTTCCTGAAATTGGCTGGCCAAAATGTGGCGAGATTGATATTTTTGAACATATCAATAGTGAAAATATGGTACACGGAACTGCTCATTGGGCTGATGTAAATGACAAGCATACAAGAAAAGGTAATCAGCTTAAAGATATTGATGTAACACAATGGCATGTGTATTCGATTGTATGGTCACCCGAAAAAATTGAATGGTTTGTTGATGACAAGAAGTTCCATGAATTGGACATCAAGGATGGCGTAAACAGCACACATGAATATCACAAACCACATTACATTTTAATCAACTTGCCAATTGGTGGAAGCTGGCCGGGTTCACCTGATGAAACAACCGTTTTACCTGCTACCCTTTATTGCGATTATGTGCGTGTTTATCAGTTAGTAGAAAGTAAAAAATAAATTCCTTCAATAAAAATACAATTCTTTATGTTTGGAAAACAATATTCTTTCTTGCTGATTTTTGTTACAGCGTTCACTATTAATGCTTTCGCACAAAACCCAATATCGCCTCCGGGCGTATATATTGCCGATCCATCTGCTCGTGCTTGGGCCGATGGAAAACTATACATTTATGGGTCGAATGACGAGAGCAAAACCTACTTCTGTTCACATACTCACCACGTTCTCTCTACTTCGGATTTGAAAAAGTGGGAACTAACGCGTGATGTTTTTTCATCTAAAGGAGCGAATGATCAGGTTTCGTACAACGACAACATTTTGTATGCCCCTGATTGCATGTATAAAAATGGCATTTATTACATGTACTACTGTCAACCCGGCAATGATGCTGAAGGAATAGCAACGAGCAAGTCACCAACTGGGCCTTTTGTTAGCGGAAAAAAGTTGTATACCAAAGGCATTAATGAAATCGACCCTTGTGTGTTTAAAGACACCGATGGTCAGATGTATTACATTTGGGGACAATTTAATTTGAAAGTTGCGAAATTGAAACCCAATATGACCGAAATAGATACAACAACTATTAAGGACAAGGTCATAACTGAAAAAGAACATTTTTTCCATGAAGGTGCAGCCATGGCCAAACGCAATGGTATTTATTACATGGTATATTCACACATGGGGCGGTTAAATTCTCCAAGTTGTATTGGTTACGCTACCAGTAAATCGCCTTTTGGCCCATTCAAATATCGAGGTGTAATTATCGACAACAACCATTGTGACCCCAATAACTGGAATAATCATGGTTCTATTGTTGAATTTAAAGGCAAATGGTATGTGCTTTACCACAGAGCTACTCACAACAGCTATATCATGCGCAAAGCTTGTATCGAACCGATTACTTTCAATAAAGATGGTAGTATAAACGAAGCTGAAATGACTTCACAAGGTGCAACTGGGCCATTGAGTGCAACAGCAAAAATTGAAGCTGAGTGGGCTTGTTTGCTTTTCGGAAATAGTTATGTTTCTGCGTTTTCATCCAATGAGGAACAACTGACAAATCTGAAAGATGGCGACAGAGTGGTGTATAAATACATTGATATTCCTGCTGGGATTAATAAAATTGAGCTACGCTTAAAACCAGGCAAAAAGGGTGGGAAAATACAACTTACTTTGGATCAGACCTGGCATCCATCCTTTGCTACATTTGATGTGCCGCCTTCAAATACAGATGAATGGGTAAATATACAAGCAAATTTAAAACCAACTCCCGGCGTTCATGGTCTATGGTTGAAATTCAGCGGCGAACCTGATGCCGTTATAGATATTGACTGGTTTAAATTCATTCAATAATTCCTACAGCTTTTTTAAAAACTTTTAATTTTCAAATATGAGGTATCTCCAATTTGTGTTATTTATTTCAATCGTAACTAATTCAATAACATTTGCACAAAACCCTATATCGCCAGCTGGTTTATATATTGCCAATCCGTCAGCTCATGTTTGGGCTGATGGCAAATTATATATTTATGGATCCGTCAATGAAAGTCCCGACTATTTCAGTTCCTGGACATATCATGTAATGGCAACATCCAATTTAAAATCGTGGGAGCTTACATCGGATGTGTTTAAATCGAAAGGTATCGCCGACAGTGTTCCATATAATGACAATAGGCTTATGGCGCCTGATTGTCAGCATAAAAACGGCACTTACTATTTGTATTATTGCCAGTCATCAAATGGTGTTGAAGGTGTGGCAACGAGTAAATCACCTGTGGGGCCTTTTGGCAATGCAAAAAAAATAGATACAAAACCGTTTGATGAGATTGACCCTGCTGTTTTTATCGATGACGATGGACAAGCTTACTATATCTGGGGGCAGTTTACTGCAAAAATGGCCAAACTCAAACCCAACATGATTGAAATAGATTCGTCAACAATAACAGACAATATTGTGACAGAAAAAGAACATTTTTTTCACGAAGGTGCATATATGGTAAAACGAAATGGAATTTACTATTTCATTTTTGCGCATATTGGTCGATTGAATATGCCCACTTGTTTAGGTTACGCTACCAGCACATCACCTTTTGGTCCATTTAAGTACCGAGGTGTAATTATCGACAACAGCCATTGCGACCCGAATAACTGGAATAATCATGGGTCGTTAGTTGAGTTCAAAGGCAAATGGTATGTGCTTTATCATCGAGCAACCCAAAACAGTTACACAATGCGCCAGACCTGTATCGAACCGATTACCTTCAACGAAGATGGAAGTATCAACGAGGTGGAAATGACTTCACAAGGTGCAGGTGGTCCTTTAAAAGCAACTTCAAAAATTGAAGCTGAGTGGGCATGTTTACTTTTCGGCAATACATATATATCACCATTTTCGAACAAAGTAGATGGATTGACAAAAATGAAAACCGACGACAGAGTGGCGTATAAATACATTGATATACCTGCCGGAATTAATAAAATTGAGCTACGTTTAAAACCATGCAAAAAGGGTGGGAAGATACAACTTACGTTGAATCAGACTTGGAATCCATCTTTTGCCACCATCGAAGTACCTCCATCTAAAACCGATGAATGGGTGAATGTACAAGCCAATGTAAAACCAACTCCCGGCGTTCATGGACTTTGGGTAAAATTCATCGGTGAAACTGATGCTATGATTGATATTGATTGGTTTAGGTTCTCAAACTAACTTTTAAATCTCACAATCCGATTACTTCTTAAAACACATATTCAAATGAAAACGTCCTTTATTAGTTTACTGATATTCTGCCTTCTAAGTGTAACTATCAATGCCCAATCCTCTTTAAATAAATCCGATTTCCGGACACCGCCAACTTCAACAAAAGTGCACGCGTGGTGGCATTGGATGGGTGGTAATATCACAAAAGATGGTATTACCAAGGATTTGGAGGCGATGAAAGCAAATGGGGTTGTCCAAACAAGCATATTTAACATTGCCGCCATCTACAACAAAACGGTAGATGTACCCAAGGTTAAATTTAATTCGCCGGAATGGATTGAAATGTACCAATGGGCACTGAAGGAGGCAAACAGATTGGGGATTACCATTGGTATACAAACAATTGATGGCTTCGCTACTGTGGGTGGTTCATGGATAACACCCGAAATGTCGATGAAGCAATATGTTTGGACAAAAACATCAGTAGACGGAGGTAAAGAGCTAAAAATCAAACTTGCTGAACCAATCAAAGTAGAGGATTTTTACAGGGATGAGGCCGTTGTAGCCTTTCCAATGAAAGAAAATTCGAACTCATTTAAAGAAGCGAATCCCAATATTGAAGTAAATAAAAT
Source organism: uncultured Paludibacter sp. (assembly GCA_964466415.1). Taxonomy (GTDB): domain Bacteria; phylum Bacteroidota; class Bacteroidia; order Bacteroidales; family Paludibacteraceae; genus Paludibacter. The sequence continues at coordinate 2,276 of CAYXQZ010000015.1, read as the reverse complement.
CGCAACAGGAAATCTGCTTTTTGATGCAAATCCCAAAAGCGAAATCGACTTCCTGAAAAATCACGTGGTTGATATTCGATTTGACAAAGATTTTACGGCTGATAAAATGGTTTTGTATCCGCATTTGCCTTTTTGCTGGGATTTTGTTTTAGTTGATAAAGGAAAAATTACACTGAATTTTGCATTATCCACGTCAAATGATGGTAAGGTATTTACAAAGGTTGTAGATTTAATATCGGTAGGTAGTAACAAACCCGTTACTGTCCATTTTCCCACAACAAGGTCAAAATTTTATCGTCTCGAACTAACAAAAACAAGCCTTGTATATTCAAATAATTTTCCAATTGCAGAACTTGAATTGTTGAAAGGCGATGAACAAGCTCTTTTTCAGTCGCCGGTTACCTCCTTTTTCGAAAAAACAGCTTCGGTCTACGATTTGAACGAAAATGTGCTTAATCCGAATGTAAAAAATGAGATTCAACCGATTTCTGAAAATTCTGTTATCGACATTACAAGTTATATGTCGCCCGACGGAACGCTGAAGTGGAATGCGCCAAAAGGTCGTTGGCAGATTATTCGTTTTGGGTATACCACTACCGGTGTAAAAGTAGATCCTGCAACGCATGAAGGTGAGGGCCTCGAGGTCGACAAAATGGACACAACTGCTCTGAATGTTCATATTAACAGCTACGCCCGAAAACTGGTTGATGCTGCGGGTAAATACAAAGGTAATACCTTGAAATTCTTATTGATGGACAGCTGGGAAGCACAATTCCAAACATGGACGAAAGATTTTGCTAAAGAATTTAAAATACGCAGAGGATATAGTATCCTTCCATGGATTCCTGTTTTATGTGGCGAAACAATTGGTAGTACAGAGTTGTCGGAAGCATTTCTGTTTGATTTCCGTAAAACTATTGCCGATTTAATTGACCAGAAATTCTATAAACATTTTGAAGATTTAACTCACCGCAATGGAATGGAATTCCATGGTGAAGCAATTTATGGCGGTTGGGGCGCATATCCTCCATCCGATGCCTTAAAAACAAATGAATATATCGATTTGCCTATGACCGAGTTTTGGGCGAATGCTAATCAGGATAAATTGTCAGAGTATAATCCTGCCGAAAAGCCCGCTTATTGTATGCCAACTTACGCTGCACTTGCATTTAATAAGCAAATTATTGGTTCAGAAGCATATACCGGCTTTGCTCATTATTCCGAAGCTCCCGGCGATTTGAAGCCTTTTGGGGATGCTGCATTTTGTGCAGGTGTAAATCAAATTATATTGCATAGTTTTGTACATCAGCCATTGGATAATAAACCGGGTATGACCCTGGGCAAATTTGGTGGACATTATAACCGCAACAATCCGGTATGGGAATTCAATCAGAATTGGTTGAACTATCAGGCGCGTGTTCAATATTTACTTCAAAAAGGTGAGCCGATTGTTGATGTGCTGTTTTATATCGGCGACGAACTACCTTTGTTTTATAGCAAGAGTTTTGTAAAAGATTTGCCTTATGGCATTACTCCAAACGCTTGTAATATAGATATGTTGAACAATAGAATCAAGGTAATTGATGGTAAATTATCATTAGAAGGCAAACAGCAGTTTTCATTGTTGATGTTGCACAATACAACCAAAATGGAATTCTCTACACTTCAGAGAATTGCTGAATTGGTGAAAGCAGGTGCTGTGGTTTATGGCCCAAAACCGTTGGAAATGTTATCGTTAACCAATATCAAAAACGATGTTATTGCATTTAAACAATTAGCCGATGCAGTTTGGGGAAATTCAACCCAAAATAACTATGGTAAGGGAAAAATGTATTCGGGTATACAGGTAGCTGATGTTATTAAACAACTAAATGTAACTCCCGACCTGACAACCAATACGCAGAATCCAAAAGAACTCATGTTCATTCATAAAAAGTTGAATGATACGGATATTTATTTTGTTTTCAACCAGCAAAACAGAGCGTTGAATCGTGAAATTTTATTCCGTGTAACGGGCAAAACACCTGAAATATGGAATGCCGAAAATGGAAATGTTTCAAAAGCGGCAATTTATGCCATAGAAGGGAATCAAACCCGCATTCCGGTAACGCTTAAGGCGTATGAATCCAAAATATTTGTATTCAAAAATGAAACTCCAACCAATTTTATCCAACAAGTAGCATTGGAAGGAAAGCAAATTTTTCCACAACAAAATGTGGTTGACTCAACTATTTCTATTCCTCAAGCAGTGTATAAAAAAGGAAAGGTTGGCTTAA
>CAYXQZ010000014.1:33236-35741 GCA_964466415.1 uncultured Paludibacter sp. | reverse complement strand
AAAATTTAACTCTTTTTTTTGATAAAAAGAGAACAACATTTCAAATAATGCTCTATATTTGCATCAAGAAAAGCTACCGCATTGTTCTGAGATTGGAAAACTCAACACTAAAAAATTAACGAGCAAGGTATGTTTTTAATGGCGGGCTGCGCCTTCGGGTATTCAATTGTGAACGGCAGATTACAAAGAAAATGTACTCCTCAAATCCTATTTAATAGGAGTTTTCTCAACACGGCAATGCGGTTTTTCTTTTCAAAAAAAAAGATGTTGGTAAATTTTACCAACATCTTTTTTTTAATTATTTAATATCCAACCATTTCAAGAAATTATCCGGGTCTTCGTCAAAGCTAAATGCTTTTCGGAGTGGCATACCCTTTTCGTTGAGCATCACATAAAAAGGCTGTGCATTGGCACCAAATTTAACCCGTTGCAGGTAACTCCACTTATCGCCTATTGTTTCAATTGTACGAGTTTTACCGTTTTCGGTTACATCGAAAGATATTTTAAGTGGTGTTTTATCGTCAACAAACAACGATATTAAAACCACATCATTTTCCAATTTATCTTTAACCCGTTCATCAGTCCACACCGATGCTTCCATTTTGCGGCAATTTACGCAACCATAGCCCGTAAAGTCAACCACCACCGGAAGTCCTTTTTCGGCAGCATAGCTCATTCCAGCTTCGTAGTCCGAAAATTTAGCGTGCACTTCGTCGTCGTACAAATTAAAATCCTGCGTGGTTAATGGTGGTGTAAAAGCGCTGATGGCTTTGAGTGGCGCTCCCCATAGTCCGGGTACCATATACATGGCAAACGACAAGGAGATAATGGCCAAAAACGTGCCTGTAACCGAACTGTGTTTACTTTCGCTATCGTGTGGGAAGCGGATTTTGCCAAGTAAATAAAATCCGAGAAGCGCAAAAATCACTATCCAAAGCGATATAAACACTTCGCGGTCGAGCAAGCGCCAACCGTAAGCCAAATCGGCCACCGACAGGAATTTAAGTGCCAAGGCCAATTCCAAAAATGCCAACACAACCTTTACCGAATTGAGCCAACCGCCTGAGCGTGGTAATTGTTTGAGCAGCGATGGGAAAAAGGCGAAGAAAGTAAACGGAATGGCTAATGCCACTGCAAAACCAAGCATACCAATGGCTGGTGCAAGCAATGAGCCAGTGCTCGAAACCTCTACTAGCAGCGTTCCAATAATTGGTCCAGTACACGAAAACGAAACCAAGGCCAAGGTGAAGGCCATAAAAAGTATGCTCAGATAACCAGCTGTTGAATCGGCTTTGGCATCGATCTTAGTTGACCACGAAGCGGGTAAAGTAATTTCGAACGCACCAAAAAACGAAATAGCAAAAACGATAAGCATACCAAAAAACAGTAGATTAAATACCGCATTGGTCGACAAACTATTCAGTGCGCTCGCCCCAAAAAGAACGGTAATTAATATACCCAAAGCCACATAAATTAATACAATAGAAAATCCGTACAATAAAGCATCAGTACGTGCACGACTTTTATTTTCGGAACGTTTCAGAAAGAAACTAACAGTCATGGGAATAATTGGCCACACGCAAGGCGTGAAAAGAGCCAAAAAACCACCTATCATTCCGGCAAGGAAAATAAGCCACAAATTGGTGCTCGAAGTGGTTCCAGCCATGTTCCCCAATGCACGAAGTTCGTCAATCACCGGTTTCCACAGGTCGGTTTTAGCATCATCGTTTTCGGTAGGCAAAGTAGCTGCAACTTGAGAGGTTGTGTCCTCTTTTACATCAGCAGTGGCTATAGGTTGAGCAGCAATAGCAGCATTATCGGCTTTTGAGCCAAGATTAAAAAATTCCTTGGTTGGAGGTAAGCAACTTTGGTCGTCGCAAACCATAAATTCAACATGTCCTTTTACCTGAACTTGAGCCGCATCGGCAAACGAAATTTGTTGCACAAAAATAGCTTCGTTGGCATACCAGCTCAATTTCATATCAAAATTGGGGTCGAATACCTCTTTCAATTTGGATTTTGAGGTAACCGCCCCTTCCAATTTGGCATTTTTGATATTTTCGAAAACAATTTTGGTAGGCACCGGCCCATCAGGCGGAATATTCATACCATACAAATGCCATCCTTTTTCGATGTTTGCGCTCAAAACGATATTGGCAGTTGTTTTACTCGTGTTTTTTAACTCAAAAGTCCACTTTACAGGTTCGTGAATCTGCGAAAACAATCCTACTGAGAGGGCCAAAAGTGCGAATAATAAATTTAACTTTTTCATGTGTTGAATAATTTGCTTCAAAATTACATATTTAACATGAATATATGAATAAATGTTCATGTGTTTTTTGAATTATTTAACCAAATCAATCTCGTTGTAATAATATTTTGAGATTTGGTGAAAAATATGCTTACTTTTGCAGTACAAAAATTTGAATTAAAGTGAAAACAAAAATACAACAACTTGTAGCTCAATACACCGATTATGTAACCCAATGTTACCGCACTATTCAT
>CAYXQZ010000014.1:31739-33136 GCA_964466415.1 uncultured Paludibacter sp. | reverse complement strand
GCTTGTTTGCTGGGTGCTGCGCAGGTGCTCAATGCCATTCGTGATGAGTGGGAAGGAACTGTTTTATTGGTATTTCAGCCAGGTGAGGAAAAAGCTCCCGGTGGTGCGCGCCTTATGCTCGAGGCGGGTGTTTTTGATACCTATAAACCTGAACTTATATTGGCGCAACATGTGTCGGTGGATTATCCAACTGGAACAATGGGATTTTTGCCGGGCAAAATTATGGCTTCGGCCGACGAGATACATGTGAAAGTTCGTGGCAAAGGTGGTCACGGAGCATTGCCGCATTTGGTAAACGATACGGTGCTGGCTACAGCGCAAACATTGGTGTCGTTACAACAGGTAAAAAGCCGTTTGTGTCATCCGCTTACGCCTATGGTGCTTACTTTTGGGAAGTTAATTGCTGCCGGAGCGCAAAACGTAATTCCACACGAAGTACAACTCTCAGGCACTTTTCGCACAGTAAACGAAGCTTGGCGCGAGAAAGCAAAACAGCATATCCGGCGCATTATTACCGAAACTACTGCAGCTTATGGTTGCACGGCCGAAATTGAAATGCCTGATGGTTATCCATGTGTTATTAACGATGAAGTAACAACCAGCAATGCCCGAAACTTCGCTGCTGAATGGGTAGGAGAGGAGCAGGTAGTTGATTTGGAAATGCGTATGACTTCGGAAGATTTTTCGTTTTTCACGCAGCAATATCCGGCTACTTTTTACCGTTTTGGAGTGAAAGGCGAAACGAATATAAATACAGGGGGATTGCATAGTGCCGACTTTGTAATCGACGAAAAAGCACTGCCTGTTGGTTTTGGAGGAATGGCGTGGTTGGCGTATCGGTTTTTACAACAATAAAGTTACTACCAGCGCTTTAGTTCGTTGTACAGTCGTTGAATGGGAAGCCCCATTACATTAAAATACGAGCCATTAATGTGTTCAACGCCCACATACCCTATCCATTCCTGCACGCCATAAGAGCCGGCTTTGTCATAAGGTTTAAAGTTTTCGAGGTAATATTCTATTTCCATATCGGTGAGGCGCGCAAACCGAACTTCGGAAATGACATGAAAAACTTTGCGTTTGGCAGTTGTGCAAATACAAACACCGGTAATTACCTGATGCGTTTTGCCCGATAATTTCTGTAGCATTCTCCGAGCATCAGCTTTATCAGTAGGCTTACCAAGCACGATACCCTCGTGCCAAACAATGGTATCGGCAGTTATCAGAAGCGTTTCATTATCAATAGTATATGCATTTGCTTTTTTCTCGGCCAAATACATGGGGATATCCACGCCAACCAATCCTGCAGGATACGATTCTTCGACATCAATTACATTTATTGTAAAATCCAGATGCAATCCGCGCAACAATTCCTGTCGGCGTGGTGACTGCGAAGC
>CAYXQZ010000014.1:1526-31639 GCA_964466415.1 uncultured Paludibacter sp. | reverse complement strand
TAAAATCCAGATGCAATCCGCGCAACAATTCCTGTCGGCGTGGTGACTGCGAAGCCAACACGATTTTGTAATTTGCTATATTTTTGAGTAAAGATTTCATTTCGGGCAATTAAAATCATCGTATTGTAAACACATTAAACAAACTTAATCCATATTGCTGCGCCAACAGGAAATAGAAAATTACGCTATACAATACACCTAAGAGCATAATATATTTCAGAAAAGTAGATGCAACATGCAAACTTTTAGTATCCGCAGCATTAAAAATCAAATAACAAAATGCCAACAATGGTACTATCAAGCCAAAAAGTATGTATTTGAACGATAGTGGGTTGGCAAAAGGTATATATTGTGTTGAAACAAAAACAAGCAGTGCAATAACTAGAACCACCAGAGTATAAATCAATATTTTAGTTCGTTTTTCGCCCCACACTATAGCCAAAGTGCGGCATTCCATTTCTTTGTCGCCTTCCACATCTTGCATGTCCTTCACAAGTTCGCGTATTAATGTAAGTAAAAACGAAAACAAAGCAAAGCCTCCAATCCAACTGTAAATTTCGGCAGGGATAGTAGTTTCGAAAACCAAATTGGAATAAGTATGTTTTAAGTCGGCTACAGCTGTGATACCTACTACTAGTACTGATAAACCAGCCAATAAAGCCACAACAATATTACCTGTAAGGAATTGGCGTTTGTAACTAGCAGAATAAAACCAAAGTAAGCCCGGCACTACAATAAACAAAAATGCCAAGCTAAAACTCTTAAGTTGATATGCCAATATAAGTCCGCAAACAATGCCAATGCCGCTTAATATTTGATGCAATAACATGGCTTGCTTTTTCGAAATGTTATTACCTACAATTTGCTTGTCGGGTTTGTTGATGCGGTCAATTTTTATATCAAAATAATCGTTAATCACATAGCCAGCAGCGGCAATAAAAAGCGTTGCAGCCACCAACAAATACAAGGTTGAGTTGGGGTTTATGTATTCAAAACCATACTTTTGCATTATTGGCGACACAACAAACTGCTGCATGGCAAACTGTATAAACGCCAAAAACAACAGGTTTTTATAGCGAATTACTTGAACTGTATTTTGAATAAAATGGAACATAGATTAGTTTTGAGTTATGTTATCGACTTTGCCGTTTAGCATAGCCAAGAATTATGACTTACAAATTTTTAATTTTTAATTATTAATTATTTAATCCCTCTTAAATACTCACCTACGCTCATGGCTTTTTTGCCTGGTGCTTGAATGTTTGTTAGATGAATAAAACCATTTTCTACCGCAATTTTTAAATAGGTTTTACGGTCGGTAAGTACCGTTCCAAACGCTAATTGATGTGCTACAATTTCTTTTTGGGTATCGTACACTTTCAACTGAATTGTGTCCGTGGAGTTAGGCAGTTCAATGTCGATACGTGCTGTAGGATAAGGACTTAAGCCACGCACAAAATTATAGATATTCTCCACACTATCGTTTGTGTTAATCAAACAATTTTCTTTGAAAATTTTGGGTGCCGATTTAAGCTGAGTTTCTGTTGTGATAAATTGTTGTTGATCAATGGCATCAGTTTTTCCAGCAGCAAGCAAGTCAATGGTTTCGCGTACCATTGTAGCACCTAGAGCCATCAGTTTATCGTGAACAGTACCCGCGTTATCCGTTTCCGAAATGGCAATTTTATTTTGTAAAATAATTTTTCCTGTATCAATTTCGTGGGTCAGAAAAAAGGTAGTAGCGCCTGTTTCAGTTTCGCCATTTATAATTGCATAATTGATGGGTGCGGCTCCACGATATTGAGGAAGCAGCGAAGCATGAAGATTAAAAGTGCCCAATGGTGGCATATTCCAAACCACTTCGGGCAACATCCGAAAGGCCACAACAACCTGAACATCGGCTTGCAGTAGCCTTAACTCTTCCAGAAAAGTTTCATCTTTTAGTTTTTCGGGTTGTAAAATAGTCAACCCATTGTCGAGGGCATATTGCTTTACGGGCGAAAACTGAATTTTATGTCCACGGCCAGCAGGTTTGTCGGGCATGGTTATTACTCCAACCACATTGTAATTGTTTTCGACTAATGTTTTCAGACTTTCAACGGCAAAGTCCGGCGTGCCCATAAAAACTATTCTCATTGTAGATATGCTGTGTGTGTTTATTTCGAAGCCGCCTTCACTTTGTACGAAGTGCTGGCACGTCCTTTTACAATATTATTCATCTTCGATTTCAGTAGTTGTCGACGCAATGGCGAAACTTTGTCGGTAAACAAATGTCCTTCCAAATGGTCATATTCGTGCTGAATAACACGCGCTTTAAATCCTTCGAAAACGTCAATATGTTCTACAAAATTTGTATCCATGTATTTTATTTTGATGGATAACGAACGTTCCACATTTTCGTGAATGCCAGGAATGCTCAAACAGCCTTCTTCGGCTTGAGCACAATCTTCGCTCATCTCTAGCATTTCGGGATTAATCATCGCCACTTTAAAATCGGCAAGCTCCGGTTTATCTTCGCGGAAAGCCGCAAGGTCAATCACAAAAAGTCGGATACCTAATCCAACTTGAGGTGCAGCCAGCCCAACACCATCGGCATTGTGCATAGTTTCGTACATATTTTCAATCAGCTCATTGAGCTTAGCATAATCGTTGGTAATTGGTTCAGCCACTTTGCGTAGCACCATATTTCCGAATGTGTGAATTGGTAAAATCATTGAATAAATCTTTTATATCTGCCCCAAACCCCTAAAGGGGCTTAAAGAAAATACCTTTCAGTACTAATTAACATCCCCTTCAGGGGCTTGGGGCATATTCTATCTTAATGTTTCTAAATACGATTGCAAAATAATGGTAGCCGAAATGCGGTCGACTAGACCCTTGTTTTGACGGTCTTTTTTCTTTAAACCACCATCGAGCATGGTTTTGTGTGCCAAAACGGAAGTAAAACGTTCGTCCACATAAATCAGTTCAATGGCAGGGAATATTTCGCGCATTTTTTTTACAAATGGCTCAATATACTGCATCGATTCGGAGTTGGTGCCATTCATTTGTTTGGGCAATCCTACCACAAATTTATCCACCTGTTCGCGCGACACATAAGCCGAAATATAAGTCAATATATCGTGTGTAGCTACTGTATCCAAGCTATTGGCAATAAGTTGCATGGGGTCGGTCACTGCCAATCCAACACGTTTTTGACCATAATCTATTGCTAATATTCGCCCCATTCAGTATTTATTTGCTGCAAAGGTACAAAATTCAAACTTATCTGTCGATTTTATGGCTTTGTTTTAAAAAGATTTGACAAAGAAGATGTGTATAATGAACTTTAAATATTGAAATTAGTGGCACAACTACAATAATCGCATAAATTGTAATTATGAATACAAAGAATAAATAACGTCTTTTGATAAATAGTTTTCTGTTTCATTGAAATTGAAAAAATAATTTTTATATTTGTGTTGTAATATGAAAAAACTCTGAATTACACTTCCCGATTATGATAAATGAAATTGTACTATATCAATCTAACGAACTTGCCGAGCATATTGAAGTAAGAATTGATGACGAAACCGTTTGGCTTACTCTCAATCAGATATCTCAACTATTTAATAGAGATAAATCTGTAATTTCAAGGCATTTACGAAATGTATTTAAAGATGGAGAACTTGTTTTTGAGGCAAGTGTTGCAAAAAATGCAACAGTTCAAATTGAAGCAGGAAGAGAAGTAAAACGAGAAATTGAATACTACAATCTAGATGCCATTCTATCAGTAGGTTATCGCGTAAATTCCAAGCAAGGCACACAATTTAGAATTTGGGCTAATAGTATTTTAAGAGATTACTTGCTAAAAGGATATGCAGTAAATCAACGAATAAATAAGATAGAAAACCAAGTTGATAATCTTGCAGAAGAAGTAAATAGAATTTCTTTGCAAATTCAATCAGGTAGAATTCCTAATCAAGGCGTGTTTTTCGATGGACAAGTATTTGATGCGTACGAATTGGCTTCTAAAATTATACGCTCTGCAAGAAACAGCATTGTTCTCATTGATAATTACATCAATGAAAGCACCTTGACACATTTGGCCAAGAAAAACATGCAAGTAAAAGTACATTTGTTGTCCAAAGCAATAAATAAACAATTGATATTGGATGTACAAAAAGCAAACGAACAATATGGTAATTTTGAGATTCATGAATTTAGTAGAAGTCACGACCGATTTATAATTATTGACGAATCAGAAGTTTACCATTTGGGTGCATCGCTTAAAGACCTTGGTAAAAAGTGGTTTGCCTTTTCAAAATTGGATAAATCAACAGTGGAAAATATTCTGACAGCAATTACAAACCATATCCGCACTAAAAAATAAGCAAAAAACAAGCACATGAATAGATTAATAACTTATTTGATTTTGACAGTTTGCACGAACTCTATTTGTTTTGCACAGTCAAACTTGGGTAAATTTCAAAACGACTGCTATAGTATTAACATTCAATTGAATATAAATGAAAAAATATTCAAAGATACTGTAATCATGGTTCGCAATTACATCGAGAAAATTGATGAAAAGCGTATAATTTGTAACGACTTAATTGTTGAAAATGAAATTCATAAAATGATTTGGGAGTGTGAATACATTAAGTCTTATCTGACATATCAAAATAAAATGAATAAGTTTTCTCTACTTCTATGTAGATTAGATAGTCAAAAAAACATAATAGCATTCTATTTTTTAAGTGATAGAAAAACAAAGAAAACTGTTGAAATGACAAGATTTAAAATAGCAAACAAAAAAATTGTTGGGATTAATATATTACCAAATATCTATGAAGGATTCGTTCCTATTGATGAATTTGACAATCATAATGCTTATATGATTGATTTATAGCACTGTGCCCAATGTGTAGAATTAAAAAATGTCATTCGCTTTGTTATTTAAAGGCTGTAGTCTGCTTTTTTGTAAACTGACTCGAAAAAAGAACGAAAAAACACACTTGCCATATCGCCAAAACTAGAATAGGAAAATGAGAAAATTAGCTTTCACGATAATACTTGTCTTTCTTCATATTAACTCAAATGGACAATCAGTTTTTCCATCTATTAAAAACTTATTCAACAATTTGGACTCAACACTTTATATGGAGAAGGTATTAACTGAAATACAACAAGATATTCTCTCTGAAGATTATTATGAGCTTTTAAACAAACCAGAAAAAAACATTGTTGAAATTGATATAATAGAAGCGATTAAAAAAAGATATAATAGTACTATTGAAGACATTAAAAAATCCAAAATACTTTACGTTTTAAACATCGATATAGATACTTCAAAAATATCTACAAATAATTATTTAATAATCGATCCTAATTATTTCAAATTTAATCTGTTTTGCTTTGAGAAAAAAAAATATCCCAGTAAATATATTTTATTTTATGATGGAAAACTAGATTCATATTCAACATTTCCAACTTTCTCAAAAAAATATCTCAAGAAAAATCAAAAAGCCTATAAAGAAGTATTAAGAAAGAAACCTGAATATTTTCTATTTTGTTGGTCTCTACCGAATACCGTAGTTTACGTTTTAAATGATGAAATTTTTGTATATCTAGTAATGCAACGAAAAGTATATGAGTTGGATGAGTATGTAAAACTTTTCAAGCATACTATTCGGAAAGGTTATTAAAACAAGAAATACATCTAATATGCAGAAGAAATGAAATACATTTTAATTTTTTTAATCACTTTGTGTCTAACTAGTTGCGTTCTAAATTCTAATACTAAGTTTTTGATAAAAAACGATGATGTAGTAAAAGTAATTTATCAAAATCTTGGCGGAATTGATTCCAATATTGAAATCAGTCAGTTCAACAAAGAAATCACTATTGAAAAACTAAATTCAATAAGTGGAAGTTTTGTAAAAACAGAGATCGTGAATAAAGAAACTTACAGTTACCTCATTGATCTGTTTTTTAAGACTCAACAAAATTTTTATAATGAGATTTTTGATGAAAATAATGAGCCACTTGTTAACTCAGTAAGTAATTTTCAATATATCGGGAATATTAAAATCAAAAACAATATCACAAGTTTGCTGTTCTTGTTAAATATCTCTGATGAAAACAACTTATCATATCTATTGTTGTACAACGTTATTTCAAAGAGGATAAAATCTGTTGTTGTGCTGGCTGAACAGTTCAATAATTCACCCGATAGTGGCAACGAGTCATTCTTTCACAAGGACTATTTCATTCAATTGTCAAACTTTTCGAGAGTTGAAAAAGACAATTGTTCTAGTATTTTTCCGAAATCTTTTTTAAATAGAATCAATATCAAAGACAAAAAGTGTACTTTTGAGTATTACACGATGTTTACAATTGATGAAAAAGGATTTATACAATTTATCAATGTGATAGAATAATATTAGTTTTTAACCCCTACCATCGAGATGTAATTTATTCAAGAACATGCAAAAGGTGGCACATCAGGTTGAATTTTTGGAATCCCACCTTCACTTTACTATAAGAATTTTCAATCCCGTGCATCGGGATTATAAATCCTGCTTGGCACTGCGCAAATATCTATATCCGGTGAGACGGGTGAAACTATTTTCAAAATTGAACCATTAAAATAATTTAGCATGAACCCTAGAGTCATAAATGTACAACCTGAACAGAACTTTAAACTTTTAATTACATTCAATAATGGAGAGAAGAAAAGTTTTGATGTAAAGCCATATCTCGAGATTGGTGTTTTTAGGGAGTTGCAGGATGTTAGTGTATTCAATTCGGTGAAACCTGTCTTAGGAAGTATCCAATGGGCGAATGGTGTTGACCTTTGTCCTGATACACTTTATATCGAAGGTAAAACTTGTTAAATCCATAAGTCTTATCCTGCATACTTATGACCAGCATCAGAGCTAAATAACACACCATCGATGCTTTGATAAATAACCATAAAAACAGTACTACTTGTGATTTTTGATTGTAAATCCAATTAAAAATAGTAAATTTGCACTTCGAATTTAAAGCTGTCACTAAGCACTTTAAGATGCTTAAATACAGTTGCTTAAAAAATTTAATTCGAAAGACAATCTCATTTTACGAACAAAGTCAGTATGAGTCAAACCGAAAAACAATTCGATCAGGTAGCCGCACTTTGCCGCGACATTTTTACAAAAAAAATGAAGGATTATGGTGCTTCGTGGCGCATTCTCCGTCCACAATCAGTTACCGATCAGATTTTTATTAAAGCCAATCGTATTCGTAGTATCGAAACCAAAGGAGTCTCAAAAGTGGACGAAGGTATTCGCTCTGAACTTATTGCGATTGTCAATTACGGCATTATTGGTATTATTCAGTTGGAACTTGGCTTTTCGGAATCGGATGACTTGACTTATGAACGTGGTGTAGAATTATATACCAAATACTTGCAACAAGCCAAAGACTTAATGATGGCCAAAAACCACGATTACGACGAAGCTTGGCGCACTATGCGTATGGAATCGTACACCGATTTGATACTCATGAAAATTTACCGCACCAAACAAATTGAAGATAATCAAGGCAAAACATTGATATCGGAAGGTATTGATGCTAATTATTTTGATATGATTAATTATGCGGTATTTGGGCTGATAAAGATTGAGGAAATGATGTGATAATGTGGTGATGAGATGATGTGGTGATGAGTATTTTGATAGTTGGCTTTGCCGATATTGATAGATATTTATTCCCTTCGGTCATGAATACTGGTTGTAACATCCACGAATCAATTAATATCGCCCACAGGGCAAATATCAACAAATATCAATAAGTATCTTTAAAGGACACAAACCTTTCAAACTCTTCAAACTAACTTATAATATGTCGCAAACAAATTCTAGAATAAGCAATACCATTATGCATGCAAGCCGATTTTTGTTCGGACTTGTGTTTGTATTTTCGGGCTTTGTGAAGGCTGTTGATCCGCTAGGCATGACCTATAAACTTCAGGATTATTTCACGGCTCTTGGTGGTATGTTTTATAGTCTGTCGGACAATGCTTTAATCCTTGCCATTGCACTTTCTGCTATCGAATTATTTATTGGGTTAAATCTTGTTTTTGCTATTCAGATTAGGCGTACTGCCTTTTTTGGTCTGCTTTTTATGCTGGTAATGACTCCGTTAACGCTATGGATTGCACTTAAAAATCCAGTTTCGGATTGCGGTTGCTTTGGCGATGCACTCAAAATATCGAATTGGGAAACTTTCTCGAAAAACGTGGTTCTGTTGGCGCTTATAATCAGTGTGTTATTTACAACCCGTCCGCACCAAAAATTCTTTATATTATGGGTCGAATGGATAGCCATGGTTATTTTCATTGGAACAGGAATTGGCATTTCGGCTTATGCTTACAACCATTTACCACAAATTGATTTTTTACCATATAAAAAAGGAGTTAATATTGCCGAAGCAATGAAAATTCCGGAAAATGCGCCAGCAGATAAATACGAAACAACTTTTATTTACGAAAAAAACGGCACGCAAAAAGAGTTTAGCTTGGAAAATTATCCAAAGGATGACTCTACTTGGGTATTTGTTGACCAAAAAACCACACTTGTAGAAGAAGGGTACAAGCCACCAATTCACGACTTTACTATCTACAATCAACAATTCGAAGATATTGTTCCTGAGATAATTGCTTACGAAGGATATACTTATTTGGTGGTGATGTACGAATTAAACAAAGCTTCGGACGAAGGTGCAAAACGCGTACAAAAGTTATTTGAAAAATATGAAAACACGAATGTTCGTTTTTATGTATTAACCGCTTCGGCCGACGAGGATATTGAAGCTTTTGTACAAAAATCGAATGTGACATTCCCTTTTTACAAATCGGATCCCATTACACTTAAAACAATTATACGTGCCAATCCAGGATTAGTTCTTATTAAAAAAGGTACAATTATGGGCAAATGGCATTGGAGGGATTTTTAATGTGGTGATTTGATGATATGATGATGTGGTGATATGATGATGTGGTGATCCCGATGTATCGGGAGCCCAAATAACGTGCGAAGCACCAATAACGGCATAGCCCTAATAACGCGAAGCAATTAACGCACGAAGTGCCTAATAACGTGCGAAGCCCTAATAACGCGAAGCAAAAACAAACTAAATAAATAATAGAAAAAATGAGAAAAAACATTGTTGCAGGAAACTGGAAAATGAACAAAACCCTTCAAGAAGGGTTGGCGTTAGCTACTGAATTGAACGAAGCATTGGCTGGCGAAACACAAAAATGTGATGTGGTAATTGGTGTGCCTTTTATTCACTTGGCAAGTGCAACAGCTGCTGTTGATGCTAACAAAGTGGGTGTTGCTGCTCAAAACTGTGCTAACAAAGAATCAGGCGCATATACGGGCGAAGTAAGTGCAGCTATGGTGAAATCTACTGGTGCTGGCTATATCATTTTGGGACACTCTGAGCGTCGCGAGTATTATGGCGAAACAAGTGCAATTTTGAACGACAAAGTTGCGTTGACTTTGGCTAATGGATTAACTCCTATCTATTGCTGCGGCGAAGCGCTTGATGTGCGTAACGCAAACGAGCAAAATGCCTATGTTAAAAACCAATTGGTAGAAACTGTTTTCAACTTATCGGCCGACGACTTTAGCAAAATTGTAATTGCTTACGAACCAATATGGGCTATCGGAACTGGTGTAACTGCTTCAACCGAGCAAGCTCAAGACATGTTGGCATTTATCCGTACTATTATTGCTGAAAAATTTGGCGCTGAAATTGCCGAAAATACGTCTATCCTTTATGGTGGTAGCTGTAATGCTAAAAACGCTCCTGAACTTTTTGCTCAACCTGATATTGATGGTGGACTTATTGGTGGTGCTTCGTTGAAAGTGGCTGATTTCAAAGCTATTATTGATGCTTTTTGATACAATTATATCAAAATAAACAATATAAGAATCCTGCAAATTCGTTTGCGGGATTTTTTTTGTATTTTTGCAACGAATTTCCTCTCAACAAATTACAATATTGATAATTAAGTTATACGATACAAATCCGAATGCAGCCGAAATTCGACGAATAGTTGCTACATTGCGTGCAGGTGGTGTTATTATACTGCCTACCGATACGGTGTATGCCTTGGCCTGCGATATTTTTTGCCAGTCGGCTGTGGAGTCAATCACAAAACTTAAGAATCATGATATGCGGCGGGCCAATTTATCGTTTATTTGTAGCGAGTTAAGCGAAGTAAGCGAATATGCCAAGATGGACGATTTTGCATTTAAATTGATGAAGCGGAATCTTCCTGGCCCCTTTACTTTTATCTTACCCGGAAGTAGTAAGCTACCTAAGTTATTCAAAAACCGCAAAACAGTTGGTATACGCATGCCGAATAATAATATAGCACTCGAAATTGTGCGTGAGTTGGGCAATCCGCTTATGGTTAGTTCCATTTTTACCGACGAGGATACAACCGAATATATTACTGACCCAGAGCTGATTGAAGAAAAATATGGCAATCAGGTTGATTTTGTAGTTGATGGTGGTTATGGCGGAGTTGAGCACTCCACCATTATTGATTGTACCAACGATGAACCCGAAGTTATCCGACAAGGAGCAGGCGAGTTGGTTTAAAGCTTAACTTGCAACTCCATATCGGCAAAAGCATCCGTCTGATTTTGAGTATCTTTGGCTGTTACCCCAATTCGTCCGCGCAAACGAGTAAATACATGTAAGTCTGAATCATACATTTCAATTTCTACATTTTTACCATCGCTGGTTTTTAATCCTTTGTACAACATAGGAGCACTTACAGGGTCGGCAGTGGCGTCTATCTTGCTTTTGTAAATTTTAAGTTTGCTGCCTGTAGGTAGCACTATGCCTTTTTCGAGGTTTTTACGAGTTATGTCAATTAAAGCCATAAGCTGTTTCAATGATTCTTGCGGACGATAAACATACCATTTTCCCGCTTCACCAGTTTCGAGTACGGAAGTTGTATATCCCAAAACAGGACCAACCAAACCCACCAAGGTAAGTGTTTTGTTCGACGAAACAACAATTGGGTCAATTAACAAAAATCCCTTTGGTTTGATGGTAAACGCATTAAAGTAACCCGAACTAATCATTTCGACCAGCAAAGGAGCACCCGTTGAAGAGCCAGCCAAATAGATGTTTTTAAAACCTTTTGTAGTTAGTTTCTGATATTCCGTTTTTATGGCTTCTTGCCAATTTTCCCAAGTAGCAGCCTTAAAGTCAGCAAAATCCCTACCATGTCCACCCAACAAAACCTGCGATACATAAAAAGTTTTCTTCAGATTAGCACGGTCGCGCAATTCATCCCACTCGAATGTAGTAGCCGAATAACCATGTGCTGCAATTATTACAGGCGTGTCTTTTTGAGCTGTTGTTGGATTGGCAATATATTCCGAAACCAAATACTTTGATGGCTGCGTCAACGACAAATCATTTATCTGATTTCCATCCAGCATAGTGACATTATCTATTTCGGGTTGCGGATTACAAGCAATAAGCGCAAAACAAGTAATTAGTATTGTATATAATGGTTTCATAATATTATTCTTAATCATATTTATGTATTCTATTCTCTGTTGTCGGTTGTCTGTCGTCCGTCGTATCAAATATCTTTAATCCTATACATGATGCTCAGCTTGTAAAACACCGGAAAAAGCGAGCCAGGAATATCTACACCATTACCACTTCGCACATTATAACCTGCGGTTAACGAGGCTGTTATGGGTAATTTGAAATCGTATTGCAAACCCGTTTCGACAGCCAAAATAGCACTCGATTTAGGCAGTACATCGAATGCAGGATTTTCATAATCAACCACAAACAACCCTGTATTTAATCCGGCAAGTATTTGCAAACTTTTTTTCGACATAAAATAATAATGTGCACCAAACACAAAATAATCTTGTTTCAGCGCATTAGTACCTATGGCACTTCCTAATCGGCTGGATAGATAAGTTGCTTTTATGTGAATCTTTTTGTCAAGCAGTCGCTCGCAAGTATAATCCAGTCCCACACCATTTTCGTTGTATAGGTATTGCGTTTGTTGCATTACCAAACCTACACGCAAATCGCGCGAAATAGTTTTTTGAGCAAATAAAACTGTTGCCATTAAAAATAAAAATACGGTTGTGATTGTTTTTCTATTCATAGTTCCTCCTACTGGTTTACCTTTATAAATAATAACTTATTTTGGTCGTTTACAATAATTTATATCAAATATTAAATTCGGATATTAAAACGTTTAATAAGCCCATTTTGTTTACAAATTACAATTAAAAACGAAGCAGTTGTTCATCACACCAATTATTTCAAACTAAAATCAGTATATTTGTAAGCTATTTTAATGCTTTAAAATTCAACAAATATGAACGATATTATTTGTCCCAATTGCCACAAAGCTTTTCAGGTCGACGAGGCAGGATTTGCCAATATCCTAAAACAAGTACGCGACCGCCAGTTCGAAGAAGAAATTCGAAACAGACTCACTATTGCCGATAAAGAAAAGGAAAATGCTGTAAAATTGGCCGAAGCCAACCTCCGAAATAGCATACAGGATTCCTTAGCTCGTAAAGAGCAGGAAATTGCTGACCTCAAAGCCAAGGCTACGCTAGCACTTACACAGCAGCTAGGGCAAAAAGAAAGTCAGATAGCCGAAATGAAAGCTCGAATAGATAAGGCAGAATTGGATAAAACGCTTTCGATAGCACAGGCAGTTCAGAAAATTGAAAAAGAACGCGATGACCTGATCAATAATATTAAAAATAAAGATATTGAAAAGAGACTTCTCGAAACTTCCCTTGCCGAAAAACATGCAGCCGAACTCCGTACCAAAGACGATATTATCCGCCTAAAGGACGAGGAAATTACGATGCGTAAAGACATGAAACTTAAGTTGTCAACCAAAATGCTTGGCGAAACACTGGAGCAACATTGCGAAATAGAATTCAACAAACTGCGTTCCACGGCTTTCCAAAAAGCTTATTTCGAAAAGGATAACGATGCACGCACAGGTAGCAAGGGCGATTTTATTTATCGTGAAACGGACGATGCAGGCAACGAAATTATCTCCATCATGTTCGAAATGAAAAACGAAAGCGACGAAACATCCACCAAAAAACGCAACGAAGATTTTCTGAAAGAATTGGACAAAGACCGCACTGAAAAACGTTGCGAATATGCTGTGTTGGTTTCCCTACTCGAAGCCGAAAGCGAACTATATAATACGGGCATTGTAGATGTGTCGTACAAATATCCTAAAATGTATGTTGTTCGTCCACAGTTTTTTATACCTATTATTACGCTTCTTCGCAATGCTGCCACCAATTCAATGCAGTACAAAGCCGAATTGGCACAAGTGCGGAATCAGAATATTGATATTACACGTTTCGAAGAGAAAATGAATGATTTTAAAGAGGGTTTTGCACGTAATTATGAGCTTGCAAGCCGAAAATTTAAAACGGCAATTGATGAAATAGAAAAAACCATCGATCACCTTCAGAAAACAAAAGAAGCCTTACTTTCGTCCGAAAATAACTTGCGGCTTGCCAATAACAAAACGGAGGAGTTAACCGTAAAAAAACTTACACACGGCAATCCAACTATGAAAGCCAAGTTCGACGAATTAAGCCGCAATGTGGATTCAATTTAAAAACAATTAGAATGAAGAATGAAGATCAATTGTCAATGGAATTTAATAGAATTACCTTGGCATTTTTAGACGCGGAAGAACGCCTTTTTTTGAAGAAATACTTTTCTGATTCGATTATTCAATTTCGAATTGCATACATTTTGGTAATTCTACTTTATAGCCTATTTGGCTTTCTCGATTTGCTAATTGTGCCTGAATATGCACACATATTTCTTGGCATTCGTTTTTTCATTGTTGTTCCTTTATTTACAATTGTACTAACTTTATCATTTACCAAGTTTTTTGAAAAAAATTGGCAATCATTGTTGTTTGTCAGTTTTATTATAGGTGGTCTGGGCATAAGTGTTATGACTATCTATGCACCTGGAAATTATGCTTATTATGGTGGAATGATGCTAATATTTTCGGCGGGTTACTTCTTTATTAAACTTCGATTTTTTCTGGCAACAATAGCTGGTTGGCTTACACTCCTTTTGTATAATATTGGAGCATACTTTTTTTCAGATATATCAGCTGAATTACTGCTCACAAACAATTTTTTTTATATAAGTGCAAATATAATTGGCATGTTTGCAGCTTATAATATCGAGTTTTATTCTCGTCGAAATTTTTATTTAAGCATGAAGCTTGATAAAGAGAAACAATTAGTAATAGATGCCAACAAAAACCTCGAAAAAACGGTTGAAGAACGTACCAAAGAGCTTGTAAAAGCCAAAGAACACTCCGAAGAAAGCGATAGATTAAAATCGGCATTTTTGGCTAATATGAGTCATGAAATACGTACTCCAATGAACGGAATTCTTGGTTTTGCCGAATTACTTAAACTGCCCAATTTATCAGTCGAGGACCAGTCGAAATATCTAAATATTATTGAGTTAAGCGGCAAAAGAATGCTCAATATAGTAAATGACATTGTTGATATTTCAAAAATTGAATCGGGTGTTATGGAAGTTGACATGAGTAGCACAAATGTAAATACGCAATTGGAAGATTTGCATGCGTTTTTTAAACCCGAAGTTGATAAAAAAGGGTTACAATTTAGTTTTATAAGTCCATTATCTTCCAGCGAATCATGTATTAATACTGATCAGGAAAAGTTATATGGTATTTTAACTAATCTGATTAAAAATGCAATCAAATTTACCGATACTGGCAGTATTGAGTATGGTTATGAGATAAGAAATAATGATAATCAATTGTATTTGGAGTTTTTTGTAAAAGATTCAGGCCATGGCATTCCACATAACCGGCAACAAGCCATTTTCGGTCGATTTATTCAAGCCGATATTTCTAATAAGTCGGCATATCAGGGTGCAGGGCTTGGTTTATCTATTTCGAAAGCTTACGTAGAAATGCTTGGTGGTAAAATTTGGTTACAGAGTGAACCTGAAATTGGCACCACATTTTATTTCACAATCCCCTTTTCGAAAGTGCCATGTGTTGAAATCCTGAATACGAATGAAGTAATTGAAACGGAAATAATTGAGAAGCCTGTATTCAAAGCATTGAATAAACTGAAGATTTTAATTGTTGAGGACGACGAAGGGCTTGAGTTTCTACTAACCGAAACCGTTAGAGAATACTGCGACGAGCCGCTAATAGCAAGAGATGGAATGGAAGCAGTAGAAATATGTAGCAAGAATCCTGATTTGGATTTAATATTAATGGATATCCGTTTGCCTAAAATGGATGGTTACGAGGCCACAACCGAAATACGAAAATTCAATCAACAAGTACCAATTATAGCGCAATCGGCTTGTGTGTTTTTTAGCGAACAAGAAAAAGCCATTGAAGTAGGATGTAACGATTTTGTGTCAAAACCTATCGACTATCCACTACTAAAATCATTAATTGAAAAGCATTTAGCTTGATGTGAAAATAATAAGTAGGTGTTTTTATCCTACATCAATGCATTAATATTGTCTGCATTTACAATGTCTTTGCCTCCTGTTTCGTACAGTTTGGCTATACGGTCGGCATAACGTTCTTCTACTTTTCCGCGAATGATTTTCATGGTGCTATTCACTAAACCATTTTGCTCGGTAAATGGCTCACCAAGCACAGCAATGGCGGCAGGCAACCAACGCTCAGGAAACATTCCTTCGTATTTTCCGCCTTTTTTGTATTCGTTTATTTCTCGTTGCAATTTGTTTAAGGCCAGCTCTTTTGCTTCGGCGCTTGCCCAATCAAGCGTTGCGTTTTTATGTTTAACGTAGTTTTTTAAAACTTCTTTATTAACTACAATAATACCACTAGTATAGGCATCCTGATTATTGTGCAAAATTACCTGATCAATGAATTTCGAATTATCAGCAAGCGATTCTTCAATGCCTTCGGGACTATATTTTTCGCCATCGCTACCTATCAACAGGCTTTTAAAACGACCTACCACATATAAGAAACCATCGTTGTCCATATAGCCCATATCGCCTGTGTGTAACCAACCTTCTTTTATCGTTTCGGCAGTAGATTTATCATTTTTATAATAGCCAGCCATTACGTTTTCGCCTTTTATAACGATTTCTCCTTTTTCGAAATTTGGCAATTCAGCACCTTCGGTATCACAAATTTTCAATTCCAATGGTGAAACTAAATAACCCGACGATCCCAATTTATGATTCTTCAGTCCATTCGACGAGATAATGGGAGTTGCTTCGCTCAATCCATATCCCTGGAACATAGGCATGCCAATGGCATAAAAAAAGCGTTGTAAATCAATGTCGAGCAAGGCACCGCCACCAATAAAAAACTTAAGATTACCACCAAATCCTGCACGAATTTTAGAAAACAATATCTTATCGAATAGGTTTAATAGTGGTTTTTTAAGCGCTTGAGCACCTTTTCCTTTGTTAAAACCTTCTTTGTTATAAGCATAAGCCATTTTGAGAGCTGTGTTGAAAAGTCGTTCAGCTGCAGGCCCTTTGGCTTTAATGCTTGTTTCGATACTTTTCTTAAAGTTTTTGGCCAGAGCAGGCACACTCAGTAGCAAATCGGGCTTAAGTTCATTTATATTTATAGGAATATTTTTCAATGTTTCGAGACCAGTTTTTCCCGCTTGCACCGTCCCTACACTTGCACCACAAGCCATAAAGCTATAAAAGCCAGCCACATGCGCAAAGCAATGGTCGAGCGGCAATATAATTAATGTGCGGTAAGTAGGCGGAATAGTCATAAGCGTTAATGCCTGTTCCACATTAGCAGTATAATTGCGGTGTGTGAGCATAATGCCTTTTGGGTCGGCAGTAGTGCCGGAGGTATAACTAATATTAGCCAAGTCGTCGGGCTTTATTTGCGAAGCCACAACTTGCACTAAATCGGGATTTTTTTTGATAAAATCCTTACCCCATTTTTGCAATTGAGTAAGTGGTACTTCTTTTGCTTCGTAATCAACTTGTGGGTCGAAAACAATTACATTTCTAATTTCGGGTAGAGCCGAAGCAATAGTTCTAATTTTTCTAAGTTGCGAACCCGAAACCAATATGTATTTTGCTTCGGAATGCATCAATCTAAATATCAAATCGTTGCTTTCTTCTAACTTTATCGACAGTGGAACATTGATAGCACCTGCATGTAAAATACCTAACTCGCCAATAATCCATGCATTTCGGCCTTCGGATAGGAGAGCCACTTTGTCGCCCGATTTTACACCTAGTTTTATTAATCCGGCTGCCAGAATATGAGCTTGTTGTTTTGTTTCAGCGTAGGTAGTAGGTTGATAGCCTTTGTCGCCTTTTTCCCATATAAAAGGATTGTCAGCATATTTGTCAACACTCTGGTTTAATAAATCGATTATGGTTGGTTGCATGTAAAATTAGAAGTTAGAAATTAGAAGTTAGTTCCGATAGCTTTGGGATTAGAAAGTTGTCTGTTGTCCTTTGACTTTTGTCCTTTATTGATTCAGTACATCTACAATATCATTGCTAAAAAAGAATTCACATCTACGGTTCGGACGGTATTTCATTTGAGGTAGTATTATTTTGCCTTTTCCATTGGGAATAATTCTATCTTCAGCAATGCCCCAAATTTTCACTAATTCGCGCTTCACTCTATCGGAGCGGCGCTGACTCAAACTTTCATTATAAGTCATATCGCCCAAAAAGTCGCAATAGCCACGCACTTCAACTAGCAACGAAGTGTCTTTACGCATTTGCGAAGCCACTTTGCTTATGGTAATCAAGGCATCGTTGTCGAGTTCTGTTCTATCAAAATCAAAATAAACGGCAGGAATATCGTCAGGTATTTCCAATTTATTGCGCTGATTTTTTTGTTCTTTTTGAACTTGTATAGGAAGCGTTTTACCGTAAAAATCCACTACTGTGTTAGCGGGAGTGTTCGGATCTAAATCGCGCAAGTCAATAACTCCATCGTTGTCGGAGTCGGGTCCAACATTAGCAATTAAGTCTTCGAGTTTTTTCACACGTGGAATTAAGTCTTTCACTTTTTTCTCTACCGTATCCACCCTACGCTTTAACCCTGCCATATCTTTTTTAACCTCATCTATCATTGCCAAACTAGGATCCGGATCCCATTCTCTATGGGTTAAATTCCGCAAGTGATCGCGTTTAATGGAATTAAATTTATAGCGCAAGTAAACGGTTCCAGCACCGATATAATCATTGGTTACGCCATCCCAGTTGAGGTAAGTAGCACCTTCCAGATTGTCTTTGGCATAGGCTCTGTAATGTACTTTAGCTCCAATAGCCAATGGTTTGCTAAAATTATATTCGAGCGAAAAAGTAATTGGCGTTGACACAGAAACACCATATTTCATAACGCCACTTTTAGTTAAATGAATGGGGCGAACCTGGCCATTGTACTTTACATCAACATAAGTAGCATCATCAGGTATTACGTCATTACTTGGAAAATATCGAATATCGTAGGTGTAATATGCCAAGCCCATACCAATTGATCCGAGCACAAAAAGTTTCGATTTTGTATTCGGGAAAATTAAACGCGTAAAATTGATTGTAGCTAAAAAATCAGAGTTTACAAGATCGGTATTGATATACATAGCTGTTGGGCTATTGTTTTTTGCCCGAAGTGGAAAGTAGTAAGCATCAATGCCTAAACCCCAAGTTGGTGTTAATGCATACTCAATATTGGCACCAAAAGTAATATCTCTGAACGAAGTAGGGATAACATTTAACAAATCTTGATTAATGTCGCCGTCGAAAACATTGTACCCATATTCAGGCATAAAAGACCAACGAGATATTTTCTTAGTTTGCGAAAATATTATTGTTGGTATAATAATTAAAATAATTAAAATTATTTTTTTTATGCAGAGCATTAGGTCGAAGATATTTTTTTTAAATTGTTTAGGGATATAATTTATATAAATCAATATGAGATACTTACAAAACTATAAATGGATATTTTTAATTTGGCATTTTTACTTAAATCAAAATAAAAAGTACTTATTACTTTTGTTTTGCCATTAAATCTCGATTAGATGCAATTCTCCCCCTATATATATATTACAAAAATAATTAAAATTATTCTTATTATAGAAGAAATACATATTACAGATATTACAATATATTACATAACATTCTAAGCAATACTTTATATAGTAGATATTCAGTACTATATATAATTATTAAAAATACATAATTTATTCAACAAAAAACAATTTAATATTCATTACTTATGCTGATTGATATTTTTTTCAAAAGAATAGTATTCTTATTTGGATTATTTTTAGAACAACGTAATCGAAACAATATTACTATTAAAGTTTTTTTAATCAATAATTTACTTTAAACTGTTGTGAATTTTATATATTTCAAAAAATGTAAATCTAATTATTAAAATAAAATCATAGTATGGAAATTGATAAAAATTTTAATTTTATAAGCACTTGATTATAAGCTGTGTTCAAGTAAAATTTATTTTATTATTTTAAGGTGTTTGGATTTTCTTTTTTGGATAACAATTCAATTAAATCAGCCATCATGTGACTAATTTTCAGCATTTTAAATTTAAAGTGGTAAAATCAACTAGTTATGAACACAAAATTTATAATATGAAGAATTACAATTAGTTAACCTGTTGATAACTGCTGTTCATAAGTTGTTTATAAGTATAGGTCAAAAAACTTGCAAACCCCATATCGGATGTTGTATATTTGCATCATGAGTTACGGCTCAAAACATGAAACGCATGTTGAAACGCTCTTTGAAATACTGATACATCAAGAAAAGTCAATAGTTGAATATTTGAATCCAAAAACAAAAAGATACTAGTATTATAGAAAAAAACGTACTGACTATTAAGGTATAACTATCTCCGTTATTGTTTGCGAAAGCGGGCAATGAGATGCATAGTAATGCAAATGGTTTTAAGGTTTTAAGCTTGATAAAAGTTCCGAAGTGTTTTAGACTTAATAAATATAAATATGGTGCGTTTGAAAAAACGCAAGCCAATCTCCCTCCAGAGAGAGGTAAGCCGGGTAGTCGGGATGGAAATAAAATAAAAAGCAATTCGTTGCTCTAATTCATTTCCGGCCACAACAGAGAAAGCAGAAATGATTTCGAAATTGTGACTAAAAGTTCAGGACGATGCAGTCCAAAAAAAATTAAAGGTCGCGGAATTCCAGAGTTCTACTAGTAAAGAAGTTTATAATGAACTTTTTTATATTTTTTGGTAAAAAGCCAAAAGAGTGAAAAACGTGTAAGGCGAAAACGAGATTCTATGTATCACATGTACTTAATAATAGTATTAAGAAGATGTGCTATAGATGAAGCAAGCA
This sequence comes from uncultured Paludibacter sp., assembly GCA_964466415.1. GTDB lineage: Bacteria > Bacteroidota > Bacteroidia > Bacteroidales > Paludibacteraceae > Paludibacter. Next base: position 11,201 of record CAYXQZ010000014.1, on the reverse strand, counting down.
TTAAATCAAGCAACTCCACAAGTTTAGAAGCTATGCAAATAGCAGCTGAGAAAGTGAGCGTTGGGAAGATGAAGCACCTCATGAATCCGAAGATAGTTCCCATTGATAAAACAATGAAAATATCGACACAGATAATCGAAAGCGCAATGAACGAAGATTTCAAAAGTCGGAAGAAGCTAAGTAAAACGTAACCAACGACAGACTTAAAATGAAAGAAAACGGGCGCAAGTCTGTTTCTTGAAACTAAGTCGAAAATCGAACTCTTGAAAGTGAAATCAGTATTAAAAAGCATTAAAGCATCGATTTGTGTTCAAAAGAGGGTGTCCGCAAGGGCACCCTCTTACTGTTTTATACGGTTAAACCATCATTTAGATGGTAGTTTGGTATAAAATTCATACTTTTGTATGCTTGATTTATTTCTGGATGCTTTATCTGAATTATAATGAACAATGCCAATTCATTTTCGGAATTTAAAAATGTAGTTATCAAAGATGATAATATCAATTTTGGAATTACCATCAATTCGGTGGGATATAAAATGGTGCATGCCGACGAAAAGAAGAATAGCACCCCCCAATCAAAGGATTTTAAGTATCAATACAAAAAGGGTAAAGTATCCAACGAGTTTAAGTTGATTTATATTACAAATGGCATTGGCTATGTATGCTTTGACAATGCGCCCGAACTCGAAATTTCGAAAGGAAAAATACTTCTTATCAGCCCAAATCAAAAATACACCTACTATCATTTAAATACCAGCGAATGGAAAGAATACTTTATCCGCTTTGAGACAGATATGGTATTTAGCATGCTTATACGCAAATTTTTTCCGATTGAAAACTCCATTATTGATATTGGGTTTAACGAAGAGTTGATGAAACTTTTTCATCGGGCCATTGATGTGGTTCAGAATGGATTAAAGTCGTCGCAGGTGTACTTATCGGGCATGCTTTTTCATGTGTTAGGACTCATAATTGCCGAGTCGAAAAACAAAACACTCGAAAAGAAAGAAAGGCAAAAAATTGAACAAGCCAAAATAATAATGAATGAGAATGTGTATGAAGATATGCCAATTCAGAACATTGCATCGCAATTAAATTTAAGCTATGCTTTATTCCGTCGCAATTTCAAGAAATACACTAACGAATCGCCTGCCAGGTATTATAACGATATAAAATTGAATAAGGCAAAACAGATGTTGGTTGAATCAACGGATTCAATAAAAGAAATTTCGTTTAAATTGCAATTCACAAGTTTGGAATATTTTTCCACCTCTTTCAAACGCATGACAGGTCTTACACCGTCCGAATTTAGGCTTAGCGAACGAACTATACATTAATGAAAGAGCTGTCTTGAATTTAATCAGGACAGCTCTTTTTTATTTTTAGATAATAGGTTTATTTCATAATTACTTTTTGAGAATATGACTCACCTGCCTTATCTATTACTTTGACAATATAAACACCTTTTGTGCTAGGAGCTTTCAGTTTTGATACATTAACAGCCGAAAGTAATAATTGACCAGTAATGTTATAAACTTCAAATCGTTGAGCTGGTTCGTTTATTCTAAACTGCTGATTTATCACACTAATTTTATTGTTTGTAATTTGGTTTTCATCTACTTCGGTGGATAGAGGGTTCATGTTTAGCTCGTACATTCCAAAGCCATTTTCGCCACAATAAACATAAATTTTGGCTGTGTAACCACTAACCGTAACCATTGGAATTGCAGTGCGATAACCATTGGCTGTTACACCCATACCAGCCTGCGGGAAAGTCCACATACAATCCAAATTTACAAAGGATTTAGTATTGTCCGAAAATTTAAACAGACGGAATGCTGAAGCTGGAATGCCAGTTGTGTTAGTTGCCGAGGTAACCAAAAAATGATTGCCACCCATCGTAAATTGAGCCATTCCGTTATTTCCAGTATTCATATACCAACTTTGCCCTGGAGCTGTAACTGAATCTTTTAATGCCGAAGATTGACGGTAAAATCCATCGAGAACAGCGCCTGAGCTATTTACCAATGTTGGATAAGTGCCACCACCGTCAACATAAAAATTGTCGGCCGATATAGGGTAAATGTGTGCATTTCCGCCAAGACTCTCAATGCCTGTAAAATAGGTTCCAATTGTAGTGTTGTCCAATCGAATAACCGAAGGAACACTCACAATACCTCCTGATATAGTCCACTTATACACTTCCATCGAAGAGGCAGCGCTATTAGCAGCGTAAATAACAGCATCAGAGTTTACATCACCCCAAACACCAAATGCATCGAAACGCATGGTGATGGCTAATGGAAAAAGATTAGCTAAATTGGATTGATCTATTACCAATGTTCCATTTCCGGTAGCCATATCAATTTTATAAATCTGGTAGCGCTGTGTGTTTGCTGTAATTAAGTTGGCAATCAATACATTACCGGCATTATCAATTTTTATATCGTTGTGCATGTAAGTTCCAGCTATAAAAGTACTGTCGGCTGTATTAGCCACATTGCGACCTACATAAGTAAACATGGATGGGTTAAGAGGAATGGCTGTTTCCTTCAGGCCAGTTTGTCCGTTTACAACCACAATTTGCTTATTTCCTCTATCCGCAAAAATCATTTTTCCGTTCCATACTGTCATACCTCGTGCCATGTTCGAAGCTGCCACCAACTCATTTCCTAGACTGTAATTGGAGGTATATTTGGAGAACATCCACTTATTTGTCAATGTATAATTCGAAAAACGTGTTGGATATACTGCTGGTTCACGAATTACAACTGTTGAATTGTAGACATTACCTACAATAGAAATTGATTTTGTAGCAGCACCACTCGAACTTACTGTAAGATTTCCATTATATCCACCAGCATTTAATCCGCCAATTAGGCGAACATAAATACGTAAGGTTTGTCCATTTACCGAGGCTTGATCAAGCATCATTTGTCCTGCACCAGAGAATGCGAACCCAGAAGAAGTTGATACTTCATAGTTGGCAGGTGCTGTAACTAAAACATAAGTTGTAAGATTAACTCCAGTCATATCGAAGGATTTTTCAGCAGATGGGCCATTGCCAACTATGTATTCAAATCCATTGAGTGTAGTAGCAGTAACTGTAATACCTGTGGCTTCGGTAACAAAACCTGATAGGTTAATTTCCTTGGTAGTAGCTCCAGTTGTTTCGATAGTAGCTTTGGCTGTATATGTACCTACAGCTAAATCGCGTTTCATGCGTAAATAGATATTGGTAAGTGATACATTCCCATTAACAGGAGCTATTGAAAGTGTACTTGCTCCTGAAAACGATGTACCAGTAAAAAATGATATTTCGTAATTGGCAGGTGCTGTAATTTTAATATTGGATGTTAATCCACTACCATTTACTGTAAACGACTGTATAGCAGATGGCCCATTGCCATTGCTGTACGTAAAATTAATTAATGCTGTTTTTGAAACAGTAAGCACCACTGGAGCGGCTTGAATTAAACCACTCACTGCTACTGATTTGGATGTAGCGCCCGTGGATGTAATTGATAAGTTTCCAGTATAACTTCCTTGAGCCAAGCCCGATTTCAGCCTTACAAACACATTCAAATTATTAACTTTTCCACCAATCTGAGCAATATTTAATGAACTGCCACCAACAAAACTAGCTCCCGAATTTAATGATATTTCGTAATCGGTTGGAGCCGAAACTATTAGATTGTTAGTAAGGGATGCAGCATTTATTACAAATGATAGTTGATTAGATGGACCTGTGCCAGCTGTATAACTAAAACCTATAAGTGAAGATATGGAAGTGAAAATTGTTGGACCACTTACAACAGTACCCGAAAGATTAATAGTGCGTGATGCCGCTCCAACAGAAGTAATCTGAAGATTTCCTGTATAGAGATTACTACTCAATCCAGCTTTGAGACGAACGTATATTGTAGTGGAATTTACAATGCCTGCAGTTTGTGTTAGCACAATAGGCGATGAAGTAAAACCTGAGCTTGCTGATAGCGAAATTTCGAAATTTGTGGGTGCAGCAATTGAAATATTATTTATCAAACGCGTTGCTGACACATTAAAAGTTTTAGTTGCCGAAGGACCCGCTCCACCCGTATAACTTAAATCAGAGAGTTCGGTTTCTGTACATCTAATTTGATTTCCAAAAAAGCCAGTGGGTAAACCATCTGTTGTCCCAGTGCGGTAAGTAGTTGCTGTAGCTATTCCAGTAGCATTATCTAATACAGGATTAGTTAAGCGGGCTGCAGTACTAAATGGATAAATAGTTGTGCGGTTGCCTCCAGGAGCTGTATAATATATTCCACAATCGGCCCCAATTTGAACGTTGTAATTGTTAGAGCTATTTGTATTGTAACCATTTACAAAAAGACTATTGCGAATATACGAAGTGCTTTGTGTATTAGGCAAGTAAAGCTCACGTTGATTTGAATTAACAAACGTACAATGGTCAATTTGATAACTATTATACTCAGGCCTCGATGTTTCGATAAAGCGAATATTATTACCGTTGATACCTGGGCCAACAAACAAACAATTCCAGAAAGTCATGTTGTCAGGATTGTATGTGAGTGTTGAATTTGCCGCCAAAACCCCTTGAAAGATATTCCGAAATTCAGAATCACGAATTGTAATGTCGCCACCTTGAGCGGTTGTAGCATTGCTTGGAGCACCTCCACCTTGATAACTAAAAGTACGAGCACCAATATTTTTAAAAACACAATTTTTTACTTCAACATTAATCCCATAAGCAAGGTTTGTAATGTTTTGCACAAAAAAGCCATTTGCATAATAACTCGATGCTGCATTAAATCCATCAAATTCGATACCTTCGAAAGTCCATTTTTTGGATGTCCACGATGCAGATGTACTATTGTAGCGTATAAAACTGCCGGTAGTTCCCGAAAATGCAACAATTGGACGTACTGCCAGACTGCTTTTAGCGCGAATGGTGATGGCTTTTTCGACCGAAACAGTTACCTGCCCTGTCCATAAATAATTTCCGCCCGAAGTGGTTAGCTCAATGATATCGCCATCGTTCATTGAATTTACAAAATTATACAAATTATTTGGTGCCGATACTTGGATAGTAGCACTGTAACTAAGGAATGTAAAGCTACAAAGTGCAAGCACTATGATTGCTTTTAATGAAGTTTTCATAAACGTAAAAATTTTGAACGTTAACTAACCTAAAAAAATACTCATACACTGTTGTGAGTTTGACTAATAACAAAAACGATATATTGAAGCAGAAAATATTTAACAAATTGAACATCAGCCGACAAATATAGTGATTTTTTTATTCGATGTAGCATTTTGCACATATTTATTTCAACTTTTTGTAGCATTTTTTTCGAAAAGTAAAATAAATCAGAAATAAAATTGTTATTGCGCCACTTATTTCGACAATTCAACATATAAAAGGTTTAATTTGAGAATGATAAAAGTTGAAAATAACTAAATATAATTTGTATCATGCTTGCAATATTGTTTTTTTAGGCAGCATTTTATCTATCGCAAAAAAATCAGTAACTTTGCAGCCGTTTTTAGAGATTTGAAATTTGAAAATTAATAATATAAAACAGGAAATAAATAGAATGAGTATAACTCCATTGTTCAGTACATTAGCTTACAAAGTAGCTGATATGTCGCAGGCCGATTTTGGCCGAAAAGAAATTGAATTAGCCGAAAAAGAAATGCCGGGCTTAATGGCATTGCGTGCCAAATACGGAAAACTAAAACCACTTGCAGGAGCTCGGATAATGGGTTCGTTGCACATGACAATTCAAACAGCCGTTCTTATTGAAACCTTGGTTGAATTGGGTGCTGAAGTACGTTGGTGTAGTTGCAATATCTATTCCACACAAGATCATGCTGCTGCTGCTATTGCTGCTGCGGGAGTTCCCGTTTTTGCATGGAAAGGTGAAACTTTAGAAGAATATTGGTGGTGTACATTGCAGGCCTTGACATTTGAAGGTCACAATGGACCAACAGTAATTGTGGATGATGGTGGCGATGCAACCATGATGATACACATAGGTGGTGCAGCCGAAAAAGATGCAAGTGTGCTTGATAAAGCTGCTGGTACCGACGATGAACGATTGTTATATGCCATTCTGAAAGATGTATTGAAAGAAGATAACAGCATTTGGGGACGTATGATTCCAAGCATTAAAGGCGTTTCTGAAGAAACAACTACAGGAGTTCACCGCTTGTATCAAATGCTCGAAGAGGGTTCGTTACTATTCCCTGCATTTAATGTAAACGACTCGGTTACAAAATCGAAATTTGACAATTTGTATGGCTGTCGCGAATCGCTAGCCGATGGAATAAAACGCGCTACCGATGTTATGTTGGCGGGTAAAGTTGTAGTGGTATGCGGATATGGCGATGTTGGTAAAGGCTGTGCTCGTTCCATGTTGGCTTATGGCGCTCGTGTAATTGTAACCGAAATTGACCCAATTTGTGCTTTACAAGCTTCGATGGAAGGATTTAGAGTAACTACAATCGAAGACGCATTGGCCGAGGGAAATATTTATGTTACTACTACTGGAAACAAAGATATTATTCGTATTGAGCATATCGAAAAAATGAAAGACGCTGCAATTATATGCAATATCGGACATTTCGACAACGAAATTCAGGTTGAAAAACTGAAACAATATCCTGGTGTTGAATGTGTAAATATCAAACCACAAGTAGATAAATATATTTTCCCGGACGGAAAATGTGTATTGCTTTTGGCTGATGGTCGCTTAGTAAATTTAGGTTGTGCTACTGGTCACCCATCGTTTGTAATGAGTAACTCATTTACAAATCAAACCTTGGCGCAAATTGAACTTTATACCAAAGATTATCCTGTTGATGTATACCGTTTGCCAAAACATTTGGACGAAGAAGTGGCTCGCCTACATTTGGAACAACTCGGCGTAAAACTAACCGTATTAACTCCAGAACAAGCTGCTTATATTGGCGTTGATGCTAATGGTCCTTACAAACCTGAGCATTACAGGTATTAATAAATAATTTAAGTAGATATTGAAGTATCGAAAAACGGCCTTTGGGATTTTTTACCAAAGGCCGTTTTCAGTGTAAAAATTGCTAACACTAGTTCAATTTTATAATGTTTTGGAGTGCTAAAAATGGATTATAATTCTAATTCAGAAGTAACTATTTTAGCATCAAAGCATTCTAGAATAGTATTGAGATCATCTGGTGGCGCTAAATACGATACTTTCGAAAGTACTTCGCCTACATCAGGATACTTAGTTATAACCGAAACCATCTTTTTATTTTTTACCACTTCGCCATTTAATGGATTCATTATAGGCCATTTTGTAAGTTCACTATTGCCCGAGGTAGTTAAACATTGGTTATGCAACACAATTTCAGTATCGTTTTCAGGAATTTTAATTTTCCACCCTACACCAATAGGATGATTGCCTTTGGCATAAATTGAACTATTTCCAACGTTAATCAACATATTGTCAATCCGATTGTTATCAGCAATTTCAATTAATTTGCCAAGCACAAATCCTTTCAAAAAGCCCGATAAATCGAGCATTACACCTTCGTGCGAAAACTGAATTGCAGTAGTGGCTGAATTTAATCGAAAAGAATCTTTATCCTTACGTAAGCCTGTGGTTGAATATACTGAAATATCGAAATAACCTGCTGTATTTTTATTATGCAACTGACATTCTTTGAGTAAGTTAAAAAGTTCAATTGAAATAGATATTTCATTATCAACCGCATTACGGTTCACATAACTAATCTCACTTTTCGGGTTAAACCTGTTTCCAATAATTTCATATTTTTGAATCAAGGCTTCCATTTCGGAAACTAAATCCACCAAATCGTCACGTTCGGCAGGCACGCATAAAGCTATATCGATGCGGGTAAACATGGCTTCGAACCAGGCATAAAAAAGCTTTTTATCTCCGGCAAAATTTTGCTGTGTGTACTGCAAATTATTATAATTTCATGGGTTTGTAATTGGCACGTATGCGGCGATTGTGCTTCTTTTTCTCAATTTTTTTTGGAAGTATCAAATACTTAATAGGCGCTATAAGCAAGCGGATTAAAGTCGAAACAAAATAAATCACAAGACTGAAAATAAGGACATAATGTAAGGATGTAAGTAATTCAGAGAAGTGCGTTTTGTAAATAATTATGGCAATTACATTTGTTAAAAACGCAATTATAAAACAGATAAGAAATATTATCAGTTCTCGTATTACTCTATTTCCGGAAATTGTAAAATCCTTCATTTTATTAAATAGTAAATTACTGTTTGTGATTCAGATAATCAATTTTATACATATCCGGATATATCAATGTCCTTTCTTCCTTCATGGCTTGATGACCAAGTAAACAAAGTTGTGTTGCATAATAACCTTCTTCGGCAATAAGCGGTGGTTGTTTGCTTGTAATTACAGCTTCGGCAAATGCTTCGAGCAAGAGCGAAGTACCATCCGATTCAGGCTTTTTATCCAACAAATAATGTCCATCGTTCGTATTTGCTGTTTCGGGCACCCAACTTGTACCAGCAAATGGTAGCGAACCAAAAACCGCATGTTCCACATCATTCATCATTTGCAAAAACGCAGGTGCAGGTGGAATTTCTTCGAAATAATATTTGCTTTTTTCGGGCTCAATAGTTCCTTTTGTGCAAAGAATTTGTTCTTCCAAGCCATAGAACTTATTGGAGAGTATTGAATCAAAATTCATTTTAACGCCACTTTCGAACACATAAATGCAACTTACATTGTCGTAAACTTCACGCTTTTCTTTCCAATATGTTAACGCGCCATGGCCCATTACCTTTTCTGGAATTTCGCGCATAGCCCATGTTCCTATTTGTAGTTGATGGCATGCCAATTCGGTCATAATACCTTTGGAGCAATCGCGGTAAAGTCGCCAATTTATCTGTTTATCAGTAGCATCAGCAGGTATTGGTCTGCGCCAGTCATTATTTCGGTTCCAAAATGCTCTTATTCCTTCTATTTCGCCAAACTTGCCAGCATGTGTCATTTCTATGGCGTGAATATATCGAGGGTCGAAAAGGCGCTGTTGACCAACAAAAAATACTTTTTCTGTTTTTTTATGTTTCTGATAAATTTTGTGTGTTTCGTCCATGCTATAGGCAATGGCTTTTTCGCAAAACACATGTTTACCTGCATCAAAAGCATCCATTGCCATGTCGTAATGCAAATAAAGAGGAGTGGCAATAAGCACTGCATCTACATTTTTATCTTCGAGCAATTTTTTATAATCGGTATACACTTTTGCTTTTGGAGCCATTTTGAGTGCAGCATCAATCGATCGTTTGTAGGTGTCGCATACAGCCACAATTTCCACTTTTGGATTTTGAACCAAAAAACTCATTAAAAATTGACCACGAGAGCCGGGACCAATAATGCCTATACGTGCTTTGCTGCCTACGGTATGCTTTTGCTCAGAAAATGCCGAAAACCACGGACTTGTAGCCAACAGTACGCCGCCACTTATCATACCCATGTTTTTCAAAAACTGTCTTCTGTCGATATTTGTCATTGCTTATAAAAAAAACACATTCATTTGGTGATTCCGATTCAAAATTAGATTATTCGCTTCGGGTTATAAAAAAAACAAAAGTACAAATAATCATCGAAAAAATGAATATTAATTAATT